>JAFZET010000316.1 GCA_017560565.1 Clostridia bacterium
GATTGCAGCACCGGATTCCGGCTCGATCAATACGTGCCAATATGCCATATCACAGGTGCCGACTTCGGGCACGATCGTGGTGATATCAATAATAGCTTTTCCGCCATCCATTCCGACCTGTTCAACCTCATGACGAATGGAACCGCTGCCTTCCTCAAGAAGCACGATAATCAGCAGCTGACTTTGAAAATAGCTTTCATCATACTTACTGCAAGCTTCCACAAGTGCTTCAGACATATGCGTTTCGTTTTTTAGATACCGATTCATTTCATTCTCAGAATGGATGACTTTCACAGCCGGATATGTGTCCGGTTCTTTCTTTACGCCAGCACGAATATATTGCGCTTGAAAATCGATCGTTTCCGTCTTGCCGACAACGTGGATGTCGTTTAGCCACTCGGTATCGTTGTAGGTCTTCACCGATTCATCGCCGCCACGGTTAATACCGCCATGACTGCCTATGTTGCTGCAGGACGCTAATGTAAGTATACATATTGCTGATAATACCAGAATTCCTTTTCTTTTCATCTGGTCCACCTCACTTTTGATTTTCATACGAAAACCTCCCCGTATATTGTTTTAGACGCTGTGGTAATCCAATTAGTTCCTGTATCGGAGATCTGTGCCTTTACTATACATCTCGTAAAAAATCCGATTCGGTTGCGGGAGTTATCATAATTATATCATATTTTTTTTGAAAATTCTGCAAAAAAACAATGCCTCCCCGGGGAAGCATTGTTTGAAATTCAGTTTTTCACACTGTAGATAGTATAGAAGTCGATATAATCCCCAAGCTGCGAACTGGCAGCACTGTGCCAAAGTTCATCAAGGGATGCTTGGTTGTCGTTCGTCAGAACATATCGTGTCACCGTTTGCGGCGTTTTTGAGGATTGAGTAGAAGGTAGCATATCCTTAAAAATTCTCAGATATTTGTATTCACGGACATACGGAACACCTTGTTCACGCCAGTGAAGGATATATTTTGTGCCGTCATAAGCAAGGTCAAACTCGGTCATGGACGGATAATCTTCTTTGTATGCCTCATAATATTTGGCATCGTAATTCCCGTTTTCCAGTGTCAGGTAATGAACAACTTCTACGAAATACGATTCACCCTCCAGTGTGGAACTGTAGAACTGATCCCAGCGATCTGTTCCTGCACTTACATATCCGTCCTCAATTACAATTTTTCCTTTATCTTTTGCTTTCTCAAGCATTGCGTGATCGACCGCCTTCGGGGGACTGTACCGATAGAGATGAACGTAATCATCTCCGGCTTCGGCAAGTACCACGGATCTGTCGGGATAATCGTCTACCGCATAAACACGCCATTCTACGTCATTCGGCTCGGCTTCCTCGGTGAATTGGTACATCAGCTTGCCGCAGGTTACGGATGCTGGATCGTCGAAGATGATTTCGTAGCGGTATGTCGCGCCGGCGATGGGAACATAGAGATAGCCGTCAAATGCGCCGGTGATGTTGGCTGCGGTGGGAGTCATAATGACTGGTTCAGAAGCAAGTTTTTCTTCATCCAGTACATTTACGAAGACATCAAAACCTTTGACCGAATGTTCCATATCAAGCATTTTGCGTTTGAATTCTATGCGGGCATAGGCTTTCTTTTGCTGGAATCCGTCTTTCACATCCAGAACAGCCAGATCAGGACAGGTGAAAACTTCATCTACGGCAAGTCCGTTGTCTTTATAGGTATAACACTGCAGAAGCCGATAACCGGATTCGTCTTCGTTGTGCGAGAACACAGCAAATCCGAAGTCGCTTTTTTCATCGGAATCATCCGGTGTGACTACAATGGCATCGGTGTACGGGGATTCATCCCATTCAAAGCCGACAATGATGTATCCCGGAATGTAGGCGTTTGACCATGTATAGAAAATGTCTGCATCTCCTCCGACCGATGCGGCAAGAGAACGGTCAAAGAACATACCGGTTCTGCCATAAGAATCAAAGGTGCTCTCAAGGCGAACCAATACTTTCAAATGCGTGTCATCCGAAGCATCCTGTCCCCGTTCGCTGATATCCTCCCAGCCAAGTCCCATCAGCGTATCCCCGCTTTTCGTGCGGAAAGCAATCACAAAATTAATGTAGATATACTGTGAATTTTCGTCGAATCGCAGAATATAGGAGTCGGTGATCTCTCCGAGCCGGTATGCTCTCTGCCATCCGGCATCGTATGCAGTGTAGTCGGCAAGCTCCTTGGCGATCAAGGAATAGGGCTGTAATTTGCCGATAGATTCCCAATCGCCGGTAAAATTCCCCCACAGACAATAATCGGCTGTGATACAGATGCTCGGGCTGTCATTGTCGGTGCGGCTCCACTTTTCGTCCGTGCTGTACAGGATTTCCGCCACCCGATATTCCGCGCCAAGCAGCATGGTATCCCGATTCATAGGATTGGTAATCAGACACACGGCGAGCAAAGCGCAAACGATCACCGCAATCACGATCACCCAAACAGCAGGTTTCTTCCACTTGGCGATATTCTTCACACGTCCCTCGGTATCTCCTTCGCCGAACGCCAGCGGCGCACCGGCAATGATCCGTCTGCCCGTCGCAAGGCTGATGAGGGATTCCGAATAGTCCGCACGGATCTCGCCGCCGAGCTTGCGCAGAACCGCTTCATCACAGGACATTTCCATATCCTTGCCGGACAGAATGAACGCCATCCACACCAGCGGATTAAAGCAGTGTAGACACAGTGCGGCGAAGGACAGCAGCTTGATGATGTGATCTCCACGTCGGATGTGGTGCTGCTCGTGCAGGAGGATGTAGTCCCGCTCCTTCTCCGAAAGGGAGGATGGCAGGTAAATTCTCGGACGGATTAGTCCCATGACAAAGGGAGAGTCGATGTGATCGGCGAGGTAGATGTTGTCCCGGAGTACCGTCGCTCCGATCAGCTTGCGCTTCAAACGAATGAGCGAAATACTGCTGTACAGAACCAGCACAGCCATACCGCCGAGCCAGAGATATTTCGTGAACAGAATCCATACGTTCTCCCAGTTGGTGGAAATCACACGCCGTGTCCCGTCCTCCAAATAGTTGGTGGTGTAAACGTGCTGAATCCCGATGCCGCCGTTGAGAACGTCACCAACCGCCTGTCCAGCCGCATCGAGTGCCGCAAGAGGCGTGACCGATTCGCCGAGCAGATCGTAAGATTCAATCGTTGGCTCTGTCTGCGGAATCAGGCTGACCGGTGCTTCGATGCTGACAGGACACAAAAGCCGGAACAGCACAATCGCCCACAGCGCATACGAAAACACCTTCGGCGCACGCTTCAGACAAAGCCGTACAAGCAGTACCGCAAGAATTACGAGGCTTGCAATCTTACTCATATCAAAGATTTGCAGAAATAACGTATCCAGCATCATTTCACCCTCTCATAGAATCGAGAATCTGCTTCATTCGTTCCACTTCTTCTTCGGTGTACTTCTTTCTTTTCGAGAATGCCGCAAGGAATGCCGGAAGTGAGCCGTCGAAGGTCTGCTCCACAAACTCCTCACTCTGGTGAGCATAGAAATCCTCTCTGGAAACCAGAGAAGTCACCGTTCGCTTCTCATTCTGGAACAGTCCCCGCTGACACAGACGTTTCAGAATCGTGTACGATGTGGATTCCTTCCAGCCAAGCTCTTTTTCCGCCATTTTGGCAAGTTCTCCCGAGGACAGCGGTTCGTGTGTCCAGATAATATCCGCAAAGCGGGATTCAATTTCTCCCAGTTTATATTCAATCATAATCGTGCGCTCCTTTCCTTTACTACCAGTAGAGGTTGTATTTATTCTACTGTAAGTCGAGGGGATTATCAAGAGAAGATCGAGAAAAGTTACAAAATGTTCAAAAAAAGAAAAAATGCGGGAACTTTTTGGTGGGAATTGCGTCTAAAGTATAAAAAAATTTGACTTTCAAGCCAGCACGATGGAGGTTGTCTATGAATCTTTATATCAAACAGCACATTTTCACATGGGGAGATCAGTTCTCTATCTACGACGAAGCAGGAAACGAGAAATATATTGTAGAAGGAGAAATCCTCACTTTTGGCAAGAAACTCCACCTGTATGATCTGAAGAGAAGGGAACTTGCGTACATAGAACAGCAGCTGTTCACATTTCTGCCGAAGTACGTGATCTACCGTGACGGTATGCAGATGGCGGAGGTTGTCAAGGAGTTCACATTTTTCAAACAGGAATATTCGGTGAATGGTCCCGGCTGGTATGTGCATGGAGATTTCTTCGATCACGATTATGAAGTCCTTGACGGAGATCGTGTCATTGCGTCCGTATCAAAGGAATGGTTCACGTTAGGGGACGCGTATGAAATATCCTTCGGTGCCAATGTGGATGAGATTGCGGCACTATCCGTGGTGCTGGTGATTGATGCCTGCATTGATGCTCAGAGGAACTGATCATGAATAAAACCAAAAGTTATTTGTTTGCATTGATCCTCGGTTTGCTGACCGTAATCATCTGTCTTGCTGTCGGAGACGGTCTGATCGGTGTTGCCGGTACGCTTGGGGATTGCATATATGACGAATCGGGTGAATTGATTGAGTATACTGTACACGTCAAAGATCCTACCGGAAAAATAATTTTCTGGAGCGGGCTTCTGCTCTTTCCGGTAATTCTTGCGTACCGGATCCGTCCGAGACATACCTGGATCAATCTCCCGCTGTTTGTACTATCCTGGTATGTACTTTCTGCCATCTTCGGCTCACACGGAAATCACTATTATCTGGCCCATCCCGCCAGAGGATTCATCAGTCTGTTTGATGAACTTGCCCCATTTCTGGTGGCAGTGTTTATGTGGCTGACGCAGCTGATCGTACTGCTCGTGGTAAGAGGAGTGATCGGAATGATCAGAAAGATCAGACATCGAAAGACTGCGTGATTTCTTGCCCCTGAAAACAGTTTATCAGAAAGGAATACACCATGGATCAATTTAACATAACCGCATCCAACTTTCACTGGATCACCGGTGCGGCAGACGATCCCGAGGATAAGTGCCTGCACGGTCATGTCTGCGTGACCATCGGTGGAAAAGCCTTTGAAGCGGACGGAACGGTTTCGGCAACTGCATTATATCTGCTGAAATCGTTGACGGAAGATCACATTCCCACACAGCACGACTTGCAGATGGTACCGTGCTGCGGTCACTTCTATATTGCAAACGATGATCTTACCGAGGTCACGATCATCGGATGCGATACCGGACTGGACTGGACAATCCGGCATGCCGGCAGAACGGTACTTCTCACGGCACCGGACGGAACCGAAGCCGCGATTCCGTATGGAGATTATCTCTATAAGGTATGTCGCTTTGCCGATCAGGTGGAACGGTATTATGATCGGTGTGCTCCAAAGATAATACGTGACGATGAATTTGAGAAAAACGGCTATACGGCATTCTGGAACGAATGGTATCGCCGATACAATGAAGCGTCTTTTATCGAATCCATAGCGACAGGACGTGAAATTGAACTGCACTGTCGGGAGAAACATTATTTTCTGAGCCGGTACAGCGATACAGAATGGTACTTCTGGTGCGAAGAAACGAAGGAAAAGCAGACGTTTGCCTCCGGAGAGGAGCTGTATCGAAATGCGACGATTGAAGGAAAACGACTCTCAGAGGAGCTTGTAAACATTCGGATTGATGCAATTTTGTAAGTATGAGGAGGTACA
>JAFZET010000317.1 GCA_017560565.1 Clostridia bacterium
GGTCGGATACTCCAGGACATCTCCCAGAATGATCGCCGGAGAGCTTGGTATCTCAACAGGCAATCTGACATATCATTATCCCACAAAGGATCATCTGCTGGCAGTTCTTGTTGAAATGCTCTGTGATTTTCAATGGAAGCTCATGGAAAAAGAAGCCGGTGAGGGGATCAGTTCCATCATGGCCGTCTGTTTGGAACTGATGTCCATGGCATCGGCCTGCGAAAACAACGAGATTGCCAAAGATCTCTTTATTTCCGCCTACCGAAGCCCTCTGGCTCTTGAGATCATCCGCCAAAACGATGTCATGCGTGCCAAAAAGGTATTCGCAGAATATTGTCCCCACTGGACGGACGAACAGTTTGCGGAAGCGGAGATCCTGGTGTACGGGATCGAATATGCAACGCTGATGGCAGCGGGGGATCCGGTACCTCTTGCCACAAGAATCACCGGCGCCCTGAATCAGATCCTGACCATTTACAATGTTCCCGAAGAGATCCGGATCAGAAAAACAGAAAAGGTACTCGCCATGGATTATAATACCATTGGCGAAAAAATTCTGAGTGAATTTATCAGGTATGTCGAAACGATCAACGAATAAACCGCAATACCGATATTTTATATCATTATATCTTATATCATTATATCATTTACATTTTTCAAACAACGGAGGAATTTTCATGCATAAATCCATTATTGCCTTTCTTGCGGCGCTATGCCTTCTCCCTGCTGCGGCAATGATTGTACAGGCAGAAGAAGTACTTTCCGATGATATTGTCATTCTGTACACCAATGATATACATACCCATATCGACGGCGAACTCAGCTATGACGTTCTTGCCGCCGTCAAGCAGGATCTGCAGACACAGTACCGGTATGTGCTTCTGGCCGATGCCGGTGACCACATCCAGGGAACTGCCTACGGCTCCATGGACAATGGAGAAACCATCATCCGTATGATGAATGCGGTCGGATATGATGTGGCCACTCTCGGAAATCATGAATTCGACTATAGAATGGACGGCTGTCTGAACATCCTGTCCCTGGCGGACTATCCGTATGTCTCCTGTAATTTTTACAGAGAAGCCGACGGGGTCCGGGGGGATAATGTTCTGAGCAGCTATGTTGTCTTTGACTGCGGGAAAGAATCTGTGGCATTTGTGGGCATCACAACGCCGGATACCTTTTTCACATCCACACCGGCCTATTTCCAGGATGAAAACGGAAATTTCATTTACGGGATCTCCGCCAGTGAAGACGGTTCTGCCCTCCGGCAGGACGTACAGAAGGCCATTGACGATGCCAGAGCGGATGGTGCCACCACTGTCATTGCCTTGGGGCATCTCGGTGTGGAAAAGGAAACCAGCCCCAACACCAGCAGAGAAACCATCGCCGGTGTAAGCGGTCTGGACGCCTTCATTGACGGTCATTCCCATACAGTGATCGAGGGCGAACAGACAGCGGATAAGGATGGCAACTCCGTGCTTCTGACCCAGACGGGGGAATATTTCAGCCGGATCGGTATGATGGTTATCGATGCCGACACCGGTGAGATCACCACCGATTTCATCGAATGGGAAGAAGTTCTGGCGGAAGACGGTGAAACCGTTGCAGGCTATACATTTGTTTCGGATCTGTATACCCGTACCGAATGGATTTCCGATGCCGAAACCGCAGCCATCAAAAACGGCTGGATAACAGAGATCAACTCCCGTATGGGGCAGGTGCTCGGCTCTACCTCTCTGGTTTTTGACAATTATGATGCAGACGGAAACCGGATTGTGCGTTATGAGGAAACCAACACCGGCGACTTTACAGCAGACGCACTGTACTACCTCTTTGACAGCATGGATATGGATGTGGATCTTGCCATCATGAACGGAGGCGGTATCCGCAACAAAGCCGTTACGGGAGAACTGAGTTATCTGTCCTGCAAAACCATTCATTCCTTCGGCAATGTGGCCTGTCTGCAGACAGTAACCGGTCAGCAGATTCTGGACGCCCTGGAATGGGGGGCACGCTATCTGGGGAAATCGGAAAACGGCGGTTTCCTGCAGGTGTCCGGGCTGACCTATAAGGTAGATACTTCTATTCCCGACACCACGCAGGTCAACGACATTGGTGCATGGTGCGGCGGTCCCGCAGAATACCGTGTGCATGATGTGAAGGTCTACAACAAGGAAACCGACAGCTGGGATCCGCTGGATCTGAAAGCATCCTACAATCTGGCGGGATACAACTATACCCTGCGGGATCTGGGTGACGGTTTCGCCATGTTTGGCGGTGCGGTCAATGTACTGGACTATGTTATGGAAGACTATCTGGTGCTGGCGGGCTATATCTCTGCCTTTGAAAACGGTACAGTGGAAGGCTCCAATTCTCCTCTTCTGAAAAAATATCCGTCCTTTAAAATCGATTATGCCAATCCCGCCGGAAGCGGGCGGATCGCGGTGGAAGAAAAGGCTGCCGTCATCACAGCTTCCGTGGGCGGTCTGGACAGCAATATCTGGATGACCAAATACGGCAATGTGTACACGGACTGCACTCTGGAAGCCTTCACCCAGGCGGGCTTTTCCGTGGGCGATCTGGTGACGGTTCGTTTCCTGGATCAGGAGATCACCATGCCGGTAGTTCCCGCATACAGTTATGTGGATTACGGAAAACCTGCCATCATCACCGGTCTGACCGATACAGCCGCCTCCTCCTGCATTTCCATGGCGGTATATATGGGCAATTTTGCAGAAACTTATAAGATAGCCATCAAGAAAACCGATGCTGAAGGAAACTGGTGGTGGGAAGCTGCGGAAACTGCGGTCTTCCCCGTAACCGTTGCCTTCACCATGGCGGAAAAAGGCGGGTATCAGGATCAGGTTCTGCTGCGGAGTCTTAGCTATTCTCTGGAACGCAGGGACTATCCCCACCTGACAGACAGCGAATATGCCAATTTCCGTGCCGTGGGAACCTCCGGCATGGGGGACAGCAGACTGTACCGCACCTCCTCTCCCATCAATCCTGCAAACAACAGAAACACCGAAGCCCTTGCCGCTCTGAAAAAAGCCGGTGCAACCGTCATCATGAATCTGGCTGAGGATCCGGAAACAGCCGCCGGATATGCCTCCTATGAGGGCAGCTACTATGCAGATCAGAAAGTGATCTATCTGAATCTGGGCGTGGATGTTACAGAAGAATCTTTCCGTATCGGGCTTGCCAGAGGTCTGCGGTTCTTTGCGGAAAACAAAGGTGTATACGCCGTTCACTGCACACATGGCAAAGACCGTGCCGGATTTGTCTCCGCACTGCTGGAATGCCTGATGGGTGCCTCTCTGGAGGAAGTGGTTCAGGATTACATGACCACGTACTACAACTATTACGGCATCACTGCGGAAAGCGAAAACTATGGCACCATTGCCGATGTCCTCCTTTCCACGCTGTGCGCCGCCTTTGAAACCGATTCTCTGGAAAATGCGAATCTTGCAGAGGAAGCGGCGGAATATATCCTTTCCCTGGGACTGACCGACAGCGAGCTTGCCGCACTGCGGAATAACCTGGGCAAAGACAACGTGAAAAATCCCTATCAGTCAACTTCGCAGTACTGGGTGGTATATTACTATATGTTCCGCAGCGGTACGCTCCGCTGAGCATCTCCCGAAAGGGTATCCCCTACGATACAGGAAAATAAACATCAGCCGGGTCGTCTGCAAGGAGGATCCGGCTGATTTGCTGTGCATCCATGGAAAGCGGTAAAATGGTTGTAAAAAAGACAGCCGGATTCGTTGCATTTCCCGCATGGTTATGCTACAATAAGCATACTGCATCGAACCAATGAACATTCACTGAAAAGGAAAACCGTTATGATAAAACAATATCTCGACTGCTATGCAGACTGGAACGACCGGCAGATCACTTTCGGCAACGACTGCATGGAAATCGGCGTCTCCACCGCAGACAATCACCCGATCACTGAATATGTACTGGACAAAACCACCGGCAGACGCTGGGAGGCAGAGGACGGCAGACGCCTGATCCAGCCCACCCTGACCGTCCGCTCCGCGTATGCCAACAGCGAAGTCACCGCCTGCGAAGCCGATTTTGACGGACGCATGAAGCCCCACCTGCGGATCGAATGGACCCTGACCGACGGGGACGGACTGTGGAAAACCGTATGGCAGGTCTTCCCCGGCGTGCCGGTGATCCGGAAAAGCCTGTTTGCCGCCGGAGCATATCAGCACAACGAAAAAACCGGCTGCGGGGATTCCGGCGTATGGTATGCGGACGATATGGCCAGCGAAGCCGTTTCCTTCAACCGTGCCACTTTTCTGATTGATTCCGTTTCCCTCCACGACCACAGCGATTCCAGCGATGACCTTGTCCGCACCGCCAGAAACTACCCCTACTTCGATGAGTTCTACCAGCGGTATCCGGGACATTTCTTCTTCCTGCAGGACAGACAGAGTGCCTGCCTGACCCTGTGCAAGCTGGCTCCCTGCACCGAATCGGAGAACCACACGCCCCCCTACGGTCTGCGGACGACCCACCAGGGTTCTGCGGAAATCATCGGTTTCGGGATCGACCTCAGCCAGCCCCTGCCCGCCGGTGAAGTAGTGGAGCTGTACGGTTCCGCCATCGGTGTGGGCAAAACCAGAGCCGACTGTGAAAAGGGACTGCGCCTGTTCGGTCGTGCCTGCCTTGCCCATCCGGATCGTCTGACCGCTGTGTCCAACAACTGGGGCGGCGGCAACAAGGACAGACTGCTCAGCGATGCCTTCGTCCGCCGGGAAATCGAGATCGGCAGTGAAATGCTGCTGGACTGCGTGCAGATCGACGACGGCTGGCAGAACAACGACTTCCCCATCCCGGAATATATGCGCCACCGCTGGTCGAATATGTTTGCGGAAGGTCTGGACTTCTGGGCACCCCAGCCGGAACGCTTCCCGAACGGTCTGGAACCGCTGGCAAAATATGCCATGGAAAAAGGCACCACCCTGGGGATCTGGGTCATGGACGACCCCCACGAATCCCACAGAGATTTTGAGAAAACCGGCGATATGATCCTGTCCTACTACCGGCAGGGTATCCGGCAGTGCAAACTGGACGGCGTACAGCTGATGGCACCCATTGATGCCTGCCGCCTGCGGAAGATGCTGGATCGGCTGTACCACGAAACCGGGGGCGAGCTGGTCTTCCACACCGATATCACCACCGGCAAGCGTCCCGGCTGTCTGTATATGCCCCAGGCAGGACTGATCTTCTTTGAAAACCGCTATGTACAGCAGCCCGGTTCCTTCTTCGCCCACCGTACCCTGGGCAACCTGTGGCGGCTGGGTCACTATATCCCCACCCAGCGCATGGTCATGGAGGTGCCCAATCCCCGCCAGACCAGCGAGGGCTACCTGAAAGACGCATTCTCCCCCACCCGGTTCCCCATCACCACCCTGTTCCTTGCCATTGCGGTGTCCAACCCCCTGATCTGGGCGGATCTGCAGATGCTGGATCCCGACGACTGCACCGCTCTGTGCCGTCTGATGGCGGTATGGAAGCCCTATGCCAAGGCACTGTTCGACAGCGATGTGCGTCCCATCGGTGACGATCCCGAGGACTACACTGTGACCGGGTTCCACGCCGTGGGCGAGACGGAAGGGCATCTGTTTATCACCAATTACGAAGGCATGACCGCCAGGATCCCAGTGGACGATCTGCCGGACGGCGTACAGCTGGAAACCCTCTGGGCAGACACCGCCTTTACGGCAGAAGTCCGTGACGGTATCCTGCACTTCACCGCAGACACCCCCTGCCGTGCGGTATGGCTGAAATATATGCGGTAATCCGTAAGGAAGCCGGGCATACAGTTGTCCGGCTTTTTCCTGTCATGTTTGACACCATCCCCGTTTCGTGGTATACTATATCCGTTATCATCACTCTATGAGGTATTTTTTATGTTTACAAGATCCGACATCCATGACCAGCTCCGCCGGATGGGCGTGAAACCCTCCGACACCGTCCTGATGCACACCTCCATGAAAGCCGTGGGGGAAGTGGAGGGGCGTGCGGAAGGATTTCTGGACATCCTGATCGACTATTTTGCCGAGGACGGGCTGTTTCTGATCCCCACCCATACCTGGAAAAACCTGAACAATCTGTCAGAACCCACCATGGATCTGTCGTCCTCCTATACCTGCATTGGTCTTCTGCCCTCTCTGGCGGCTGTCCACCCGAAAGCTCACCGCTCCCTCCACCCCACCCACTCCATGGCGGTCTTCGGCAAAGGTGCGGAAGCCTACATCGCCGGGGAAGAAGCCATCGACACCTCCACCCACTGGAAGGGCTGCTACGGCAAGCTGTACGATGTGGGGGGCAAGGTACTGCTCTGCGGTGTGGGGCACAACCGGAACACCTATCTCCATTCCTGCGAAGAACGGATCGGCGTGCCCAACCGGCTTTCGGAGGGTCTGATGGCGTCCACCATCCGGATGCCCGACGGGGAGATCGTTTCCCACCCCATCCACTGTCACTGCGCCGTGGGATGCGGGGATGTTTCCGCCCACTATCCCAAATATGAGCCTGCTTTCCGCCGTGCCGGTGCCATTACCGACGGTTTTCTCGGCAATGCGCCCACTCAGCTTTGTGACTGCGTGACCATGTGTCAGGTCATGGAACGGATCCATCGTGCCCACCCGGAAGAGCTCTGCTTCGATGACGAGCCTCTGCCGGAATCCCTGCTGGGATAAGGGGATGCCTATGAACACCATTCTGCGGGTGGCATCCCTGGTGCTGGTTTTTGTCATTCTGTTCACCACCCTGCCCACCATTGTATCCGCTGATAATACGGCTGTTCCCGCTCTGGGCGTACTGCTGGATTCCTGTATCCCCCGTGACGGCTCCTTTACCCTCACCGCTTCCACAAGACTGCTCTGGCCGGACGACACTGCACCGCCGGAGGAGGTTCTGCAGATCCTGCAGTGCATCGGGAGCCAGTTCGGGGCGTTATTTCCTGCTGTTTTTTACGGCGGCGTACCCTCCCTTGTCTGCGGAAGAGATATCTCTCCCGCTGCCGGTGATATTCTCATCCGGTACGGTGAGGGACACACAGCGGAAGCCTATACACTGGACGTGTCCGGTCATGCAGTGCTTTCCGCTTCCGATCCTTCGGGTCTGCTGTACGGTGCGGATATGCTCATGAAATGCCTCCTGTCCGCAGAAAATCTTACCCTGTCCGGTTTTCTTGCAGAGGACGCCCCCGACACGCCTGAACGCACCGTCATGCTGGACACCGGACGGAAATACTTCACTGCCCAGTGGATCTGCAATTTCATCCGCCAGATATCCTGGATGGGGTTCAACACCCTGGAGCTGCACTTCTCCGAGGACGGCGGATTCCGGGCGGATTTCTGGGATGAAGCCTGTTACACCGACGCTTACCGTCCGGAGAACGATTTCACCTGGCTCTGCGGCAGCCACATCCAGTCCTGGGTGAAAGATCCCTACCGCACCGACCCGGACGCCGGAAAATACCTGACCACAGCGGAACTGATACAGATCTGCGAAACGGCAAAACAGTACCGGATCGAGATCATCCCCTCCTTCGACAGCCCGGCGCACATGGACTACATTACCTGGCGGTTCCAGAAATATTCGCTGGAAAATCCCGCCTGCAGCTTCCGGTATGACGGCAAAACCTATGCGGCGGCGGACACCGGCGGATGCATCAACTACACGGGCACCACCGGTTATGCCTCCCCCCAGTGGCCGGACTACACCACCATTGACATCCGGGAAGGCACTGTGTCCCGCGCCTTTGTCTTCGCCCTGTACAGTGACATTGCGGATTTCTTCAAAGCATTCGCAGACTCCGGCAAATTCAACATCGGCGGGGATGAAGTGAATCTGAACACCTGCCAAGATACCCTCCCCCGGCGCTGGACTTACGACGACTTTCCCGGATATGTGAACGATCTCACGGCTCTGCTTTCGGAGAAGGGGTACCGGGTTCGGATGTTCAATGATTTTATCGGCTCCTCTGCCTACAATCCGGATGGCACGTATGCTTTTGATGATTCCATTGAGATCCTCTACTGGAACTCCCCCTTCCAGCCCAACACCGGCAAAACAAACGCCGATGCGGTACACAGTCCGTCTTTCTTCCTTGGTTCTGACGGGCAGGATGGACGCACCCTGTACAACTGCATCCAGACAAACTGTTATTATGTTCTGCGTACCGCTCCCGCCAAATCCTCTTTCCCCAACATGGATGCCCGCCACCCGGACAATCTGTACTGGAACTTCTATCACAGCACCGAGAAAGCCATCTACAGCGAATGGACTCCCACGGATTTCGGCGAAAAGGGCGTGTACAGCGAAGTGTCCGAGCCTGTGCCTGCCTCCGCTCTGGGCGGTGCGTATTTCCTGATCTGGAACGACTATGCCGCACTGAACACCGAGACGGAAATCTGGAACGGCGTACCCGATACTTCCGTCACCCCGGCACAGTTCTACAGCCTGTTTGACCGGATGTACTCTGCTGTCATCAAAATGTGGAACAGCGATATCGCTGACACCGTATCTTTCGATACCTTTGCGGCTGTCCGGGACGGTTTCGGCTGGTTCCCGGGGTACACTGCCTGCGATACTGCCCCCGTTCTGCCCGCCTCCGGTACACCGGTGATTCCTGTCACACCTGCTCCGGAAATCACGGATCCGGAACCATCCATTCCGGATGAACAGAACCCCGGCGACGGAAGCTCTCCGGCTTTCCGACCGGCATGGACGGCTGCCGTGATCGTGATGGCTGTTCTGCTTCTGTCCTCCATCGTTTTTCTTTCTTCCGCCCTGCACGCCTCCCACCGCTCCCACAGGAGACATAGGAAACGCAGAAGAAAATAATCCCATCAAAATAAGGCTTACCGGCTCTGCAGAGATCCTCCGCAGCAAACGGCAAGCCTTTTTTCCTGTCCAATTATCGGTACACTTCGTACACTGGATATTCGTGGCTGAAAGTATACCCCAGCTTTTCCGCCAGTTTTACGGAAACGGGGTTGTGGGCATCCCAGCTGGGATACAGTCCCAACCGGAGACATTCCAGGATCAATGCCGATGCGGTCACAGTGGCCAGTCCCTTCTGTCGGTGATCCCCACGGGTGTCGATCTCAATCTCAATCCCCTCCCGGTACCGGGAATAGGACGAAGCCCCCGCCACGATCACACCGTTTTCCGTCACCACATATCCGATGCCCAGCCGGTCATACACCTCCCATGTGGGAAATGCCTGAATAAAATCCCGGCACCATGGGGTTTCCCGGCACTGGGTATACAGCCGCTGGTCAATCTTTTTCAGCCGGTAGGGGGCAGGCAGGCTCCCGGCAAAGGCAGTCAGCCGTGCGGTATCAAAGCAGTCCGGCTCCTTTTTGATGGCATACCGGCACCGGCGATGGGCGGCTTCTCCCAGCGTTTTTTCAATCACCGGATGCCAGGCTTCAGTATCAGGCACCAGTATGATATATGCCCGTTCCGGTTCCGCCAGAAGCAGATCCGGCTCCGGTTCTCCTGCCAGAAAACAGAAATCGTTCAAAATAACCGCCGCAGATACAGGTGGTTCCCCGCAGACAAGCATATCACCCATAACGCCCTGCAGGCAGGACCAGATCATGGTTTCCTCCCAGCCGGCAAACAGATGCGCCGCCGCAGACCGCTCTTCCGGCGAACAGTATCGGATGGCAGATTTCATGATGTTCTCCTTTCGGTGTTACCGCAGTTTTTCAGCGGCATGGATCCATTTGCCCTGCCGGTACCGGATCAGGTTAATGGAAGCACGCACAAACTGATCCAGGGTAATGCAGACACGCATGGCAATGATCCCCATCCCCAGCCGGGAGATCAGCAGCCAGCTCAGTGCCACCCGGAAGATCCACAGGCTGCACAGCGAGGCGATCATAGGCGTTCTGGTATCCCCAGCCCCCCGCAGAGCACCGGCAATGGTCTGGTGGGTACTGACGGCAGGCATGGCAACGGAACAATAGGCAAGAATCCGTGCCGCCGTCCGGGCAACTTGTTCATCTTCGGTATACACCGATGCAATGGGATGACCGCAGAACAGAAACAGTGCCAGCATACCCACACCCATAGCCACGGCAGACAAAAAAATCATACGCACCATGGCTCTGGCTTTGTCCGGTCTTCCCTCCCCGATGGCCTGTCCCATACACGTAGTGGACGCCGTACAGCAGGCACCGCCGGGCTGCCAGGCAATCCCTTCCACACTGGCGGCGATCTGGTAGGCGGCAAAATCCGCTGTGGGCAGGACGGCCATGATCCGGGTACTGAGCACCGCACCGGACTGCAGGATCACCTGCTCCATGCCGGAGGTGATCCCGATCTTCAGGATCCGTTTCAGAATGGGCAGATCCGGACGGAAGCTGTCCCCACGCCGGACACCCACCGGCAGACGACCGCAGAACAGAAACAGCAATGCCGCCAGAAATGCCAGCCCTTTTGAGATGGTGGTCGCCAGTGCGGCACCCGCAACCCCCATGGGCGGCAGACCCAGCTTCCCGTAGATCATGATATAGTTCAGTACCACATTCAGTGCGGCGGCCGACAGGTTATAAAACAGCGGGATCCGGGTGATCCCCACCCCGCGCAGGGCGGCTGTAATGGAGATCGTCACGGACTGGAAGAAAAAACCGGCGGCGATCAGGCGGTAATAGGTTACGGCGTCGGCAAAAATCTCGTCCTTTGCCCCGGCGAAACGGATGATGGGGGCGGCGAAAGCCATACAGAACACCGTCAGCAACACGCCCACCAGACCAAGAAGCATCAGGGACTGTCTTGCGGCACTTCTTGCTTCCTCATGCTTTCCCGCACCGGTGGCGATGGCAATGGTAGCCGTGGTACCGATACAGAAGGCTGTGACCACGCAGACCACCAGATTGATGGGGGAGGTTGTGATCCCCACAGCGGCCAGCACGCCTGCGGAATCCGGCAGTCTGCCCAGCATGACGGTATCGATCATCCCGAACACCTGCGACAACAGAAGCTCCACCAGCGCAGGCAGCATGATGGACAGAAAAAAACGTACGTCTCCCCGGGTCAGCTTATACTCCGGCATCTGTTTCAGCCCTGTCATGATGGTGCCCCCTTTCCGATATTTCCGGATACCATTATAGACCTGCAGGAGGATTTTGTCAAGGCGTAAGCCGGTCTCCGGAAAAAGGAAAAGGACACCCGGGGAGGATGTCCTGATTTTTGGTTCAGTCAAAGGCTTCCGGTGTCTGATTCCGGGCCAGTTCCGCACGGAGCTTCGGCAGGGTTACGGAGAACACGCCGTGCTCCTGTGTCGTTTCTGCGCAAGCGGGGTAATACACGCCCGCACGGATCCTTGCAGGTACGGCGGCATCTCCCAGATCCTGCAGGGTATTATCGTCCAGCGTTTCCAGCGTACCGTCCAGATACCGGTCTACATTGTACTCCGCAATGATCCCGTCCACATTGGACAGCCCCAGCAGGGCGAACATCCCTACACAGACCACAGCGGACAGCGCAATCAGCTTCAGCCGGGGGACAAACTGCTTCACGATCACCAGCGCAAACACCGCCGCCAGCACCAGCATGAACCATGCGGCGTATACCCGTTTGGGCGTCAGACCGTAGGTTTCGATATACAGCATCATTTTGGACATGGCTGTGGCGATCAGTACCAGTGTACAGCCGGAAAGCAGACCGTGTACAATCCGTACCGCCGGGTGGGCACGCCGCTTTTCTGTGCGTTTGGTGAACATCCCCGTGACAGCCAGCAGAATAAAATTGATAAAACTGACCGCACACAGCTCAAAGAAGCCCTCTCTGGCGTAACCGGAATACACAGCGCCCTCCGGCAGATCCCCGGCAAACGCAGACACATACTGTTCCAGCTGGGAGAAGAAGAACACGCCGTACACGCCCAGCACCGGCACCACCGCAGAGCAGGAGGTCACGGGAGAAAAACTGTGCATCCGATCGGCGGCATTTCTGCATTTTTCCGCATTCAGTTTGTCCCGGAACCGGTTTTCGGAGGCGGCGGCATACAGCCCGAAGAAATACAGCGCCAGCAGAACCCCGAACACCAGCGACACCAGATGGGAGAACAGATCCCCCAGATCCAGAGAGAACAGGTCGTTCATACTCCGCCGGAAGCTGCTGTCATAAGAGAGAAGGGACACCACAAGAACCGTGGGAATCAGCGCAAGCATCAGTCCGCCGTAGATCCTCAGCAGCACCTTTCCGCTTTTTTTCATAACATTTCCTGCACCGATGGCGGAAAACAGTGTCCCGAAGCAGGCAAAGGGCAGGGCAAACACCGCCGTCAGCAGATCCATGGGCAGAAGATCCGACAGCCCCTCTTCCAGTGTATTCCCGCAGGCGGCGTATACTGTATAGGCGCAGGCAAGCAGGCAGTACAGACCGGCAACGGTGTGGATCATGGCGTTGGCGGAGAAAAACAGTGCGAGAGATACCGGCAGAGCACTCACAGCCGCCGCCAATGCCATACCCCGGATCGTTCTGCCGTTTTTGTGAAGCAGGAAGAAGGTCAGGGCAAACAGGGCAAAAACGGTCAGCATGGCACCCAGCGGATAGCGGTACACGGGACACGCCCGGAAAAAGCAGTACCCCAGCGGGATCATCAGCCATGCGGCGGTTTTTTCATGCCGGGTGAAAACACGCACTTCCCGCACAGGGGCAGGTGTGTCTTTCTCATACCATTCGGCGGGGCGCACACCGGCAGTGATCTTATCGGAAGCAGGTTCGTTCATAACTCAGTCCTCCTCCCCCGTATCGGAGGGGTCGTCACCGGGGACATATTCGATAATATCACCCACGGAACAGTTCAGTGCTTTGCAGATGGCATCCAGTGTGGAAAAACGGACGGCTCTGGCTTTGTTGTTTTTCAGAATGGACAGGTTGGCAAGGGTGATCCCCACCTTTTCGGACAGCTCGTTCAGGGACATTTTCCGCTTGGCCATCATCACATCCAGATTGATCACGATCATGTCAGTCCCTCCTTTACACGGTCAGGTCGTTTTCCGACTTGATCTCTGTGGCTTCGGCAATGACGTTCTTCACCACCCGCAGGCAGATCCCCACCAGTACCGCCACAAATGCCACGGCGTAGGAAAGCAGGAAATAGCTGCCCAGCCAGACAAACAGAACACCCGCCGCCACACAGCACCAGGAGATCCCTCTGAGCAGTGCCACGCTTTCCGCCGTGAACACCGCTTCCTTCTGCACCCGTCTGAGCAGGGCAAAAAGCAGTCCGTCCGCCGCAGCCGCCAGCACCAGCACAGCATAGCCGATCCCGATGACCACAGGTCTGTCGGCGGCTTCGATGGTGCTGCTTACCGTATTCAGATAGGGCACCAGTCCCACGGCGCAGACGATCAGCCCGGCGAAAAAGAGAACGGACAGTGCCATGGTGAGATAACATGAAGCTTTGTTGTCGATTTTCAGCATTTGGTTTGTCTCCTTTACGGAAAGTTTTTCCTTTGTCTGTATCATACCACACAGAAATGCGTTTGTCAATATGTTTTTATCGTTTTTCAATATTTATTTTCCGCAATACAAAAAGGACACTCTTTTTACAGAATGTCCTTTACAAATCACATTTCGGGTTTGCTGACGATTTTTGCTTCCAGTACGGTACCCGGATCCATGATATCCTCTTCAGTGCACCGCAGGAACAGGATCTCTCTGGCACCTGTGCGTTCTCTGTCATAGGTCAGGCAGATCTCACCGTTCCGGAAATCGGCGTCGGGATAGCTGATGTTTCCTCTCGTATCGATGCATTTCCGGTACTTCCAGGTTTCGCCCTCATCCTCGGACAGGCACAGGGTCATGTTTGTACGGGCGTTTGCGCAGTCGTTGACGATCAGCAGGAGCCGTCCGTTTGGGGTATAGTTCACATAAAACCGGGTGTCCGCACTGATGATGCCGCTTTTTTCCGCCGGACTCCAGGTTTCCCCATCGTCACATGAGAAGGACTGCGCCAGCTCTCCCACACCGGAGCGGGCAAGCATCCGGATGGTGCCGTCTTGTTTCTGATACGCCATGCCTTCATCGAAATAGGTCGCCAGCTTTTCCGCACCGTAGCCGTGCCGCCAGGTTTCTCCCCGGTCATCGGAAATACTGTAGCCGTACCGGGCAAGTCCTTTGCCTGCCTGCTGGTCATAGTTGAAATTGATCCACCGTCCGGTTCCTGTTACGATGGGCTTGCACCGGAGAAAACCGATGTCCAAGCACCGGGGTTCAGAAAACACGGGATCCTCGGCATCGGGATCGTCACAGACGCTGACCCATTCGTGGTGGGTGAAATCGTTGAAGATCCAGCCCTCGTATCGCACAAGAGGCTGTCCCCGTTCCGCATGCATTTCTCTGCCGTCATCGGGGAGGGTATTGTTCTGCACCCAGTACACATACAGTTTTCCGTCCGGAGAACACCAGAGCTGGATATCCAGTGCGTGGAAACAGTGCTCCTTGGAGCTGGGGATCACCAGCACCGGATCGGACCAGGTCTCGCCGCCGTCGTCGCTTTTTACCAGCAGATTATAGTTGTCCATATCGGGTTCCCGGATGCCGCCGGCGTACCAGCCAAGCCAGATCCGTCCGCCCTTGGTCACAGCCAGTGTGGGGCATCCCTGGAATTTGCGGATCCCCTCCCCATAGGCGGGATCGGTGGGGTATTTCAGCAGTTTTGCGGGAATGGTTTCGGCGTTTGTCATATCGTACCTCCCTGTAAATCGTGGAGCTTATAGTCTCATGGTAGCACATTCCCCTCTCTCCGTCAAGGGGTAAACATGGATTTGCCGGAAAATTCCGCAGGGAATCCAAAGAATATATTGACTTTCCCCCCGTCCTCCGCTACAATAGGAACAGAACCCAAACCGTATCA
>JAFZET010000318.1 GCA_017560565.1 Clostridia bacterium
GTGACAGCCACGATGTACAATAAAATCCGTCCCACCCGGATTACTTCCGGATCGTCGGAGAAGCACCGTACCAGAAGCCCTCCCGCAAAGGTGAAGAGAAGCACCAGCAGAACACTGATCGCCGCCCCGAACCGCTGTCCGATCTTTCCGTAAATGATGGAGATATCCGGCCGCTTCCGCCCCAGATTTTGTCCTACAAGAGCGGAGGACGCCACACCAAGCCCGTCCCCAACCGTAAAGGAAAGGGTGATGATGCTCATGACGATCTGATGGGTGGCAAATTCCATGGTACCCAGCTCCGCCACCAGCTTGGCGTAGGAGAAGAACCCGAACCGCATGAACAGCTGCTCCACCAGAGAACCGCTGCCGATGCTGCAGATGGTTTTCAGCTGCCCGAGATCCCAGCGGAACATATCTTTCACAGAAAGCCGGAGAAACCGCCCCTTTTTGCACAGGGAGAGAATAGAGATCACAGCGGCGGAAATATTCCCCAGCATGGTGGCTATGGCGGCACCCATTACCCCCAGCTTCGGGAAGCCGAGAAAGCCGTTGATCAGGAGAAAATTGAACACCACATTCACCAGATTGGCAGAGAGATTGGTGGTCATGGAGATCCGTGTGTTGCCGCTGCCTCTTTGTGCCGCATTGATGATCAGGGAGATCACGGTGAAGTTCATCCCCAACATGGTGATCCGGAAATAAGGAATGGCCATGTCGATAGTATCCGGCTGTGCGCCCGCAAAGAGCAGCAGCGGCTCAGACACGGCAAAGGCAATGACCGTGAACAGAATGCACAGAATCAGCGAAATGGGCAGAACCATGGCGAGACATTCGTTGGCACGCTTCTGATCTTTTTCCCCGAACCGGCGTGCCACCATGGCGTTGACGGCAATGCTCAGGGAAAGAAAAATGGCATAAAAGAGCAGACGAGGCTGATTGGTCAGTCCCACGGCAGCTACGGCAGTCTCCCCAACGGTGGAAACCATAATGGAGTCCACAAAGGATACCAGACCGATCAGTACCGATTCCATCAGGGCAGGCCAGGCAATTTTTATAAAGTTCCGGTACATTTCACCGGCGGGATATTCGCTGCCCAGCTTGCGGTCGTTATCGATCATGTTCTCCGGCAGAAGCAGTTTTCGCAGCAGTGTTGCAGTCGGGCGCATGTTTTCACCTGTATGACAGTGTTGTTTTTTGTCTTTTCATCATTATAACACAGTTTTCCTCCAAGCTCAACCGAAACGTGAAAATTAACGGTATAATAAATTATGAAAAGACACATTTCTGCAGGACAGTCCCCGTAGAAATGTGTCTTTGTCAGTTTAAGTTACTTTCGGGAAGCCGACCATTCTTCGTAGAGCCGGTAGTTCTCGAGAATCTGGTCTTCGTCCCTCTGGAATACGCCAATGGCTGCCATGTCGTCCGGTTTCAGAACGGAGAACACTTCTTCATAGACAGATTTGATCTTCTCCCGTATCTGCGCCTTGTCCATGCCGAAGAACATCTGCCCGCCGGCGAAAATCTTGAAGGCGATCACGGGCTTTTGGATCTGTCGCAGGGTGTTCAGCATGACCTGACGGTCTTCCGGATAGAATACCAGTCCCGTCTTGGATTTTCCGGTGAGAAAACCGCTTTCCTCTCCCGTACGTCCACGGCGTGCATTCTGCAGACAGGCAACATAGAAATCCACATCCCAGCCTTCCGATTCGCTCAGCTCGATGA
>JAFZET010000319.1 GCA_017560565.1 Clostridia bacterium
AATCTGCCAGTTCCTGCCGGTCAAAAGGGATCTGAAACCGGTCGGTTCCCGCTTTTTTTGCCTGAAACATCAGATAAGTCATCAGCTTTTCCCGGGTGGTACGCTTGGAGGCGATCTCTAACTTCTGGTGGAACAGAATGGTTTTTTCTGCCAGATCTTTCATGAGATTGAAGATCAGCTGCTGATGGAAGGCACAGTAGTTGGAGCAGGTGTGCAGAATGTGACTGCAGTCGATCAGCATAATGTCGCAGGGTTCCTCGGCAATGACGGTCACCGGCACCGTGGGAACTCCCGCACAGGCAAAGGCTTCCCCGAACACCTGACCGCTGCCAAGCTCCGAGAGGATACTGCGGTTGCCGTAGTAATCGATCCGCACGATCTGGATGGAACCGGTCAGAACGATCCCAACGTATTTTGCAGGATTTCCTTCGGCGATGATGGTATACTTTTTGTCGAAGGATTCCACCCTGGCGTCCAGGCAGACCAGCATTTTCATAAGGTCATCGTCGGAGATCTGACGGAAAAGGGGGCATTCTCTTAAAATTTTCAGATATTTTTTCATTTTCTTCTCGTTTCTGTTGAAATTTCAACATACATTGTTCTCATAGTATACTATAATAATGCCAGAAAAGCAAGGAGGCAATCCCATGAAAATAGCATTCTTTGATACGAAACCTTACGACAGATCGGCTTTTGAAAAGTACGGTGCTGAAAACGATATAAAATTTAAGTTTTTTGAAGCCAAACTGAACGAAGATACCGCAGAACTGGCGCACGGATTTGACGGTGTGTGCGTATTCGTCAACGATACGGTGAACGCCGCGGTGATCGACAAGCTGGTGGAGCTGGGAGTGAGAATCGTGGCTCTCCGGTGTGCCGGGTTCAACAATGTGGATATGAAGTACGCCTTCGGGAAAATCCATGTGGTCAGAGTACCGGCGTACTCCCCCTATGCGGTCGCCGAGCACACCATGGCTCTGCTGCTGACCTCCATCCGCCGTATCCACAAAGCATTTATCCGCACCAGAGACTATAACTTCAGTCTGGCGGGAATGACCGGGTTCGACCTGCACGGAAAAACGGTTGGCGTCATCGGTACCGGGCGGATCGGACGGGTGTTTATCGACATCTGCCGGGGTTTCGGGATGAAGGTACTGGCGTATGACAAATTTCCCGCACCGGGGCTTGACAACGGCGATACCATCCGGTATGTGTCTCTGGATGAACTGTTTGCCGAAAGCGACATTATTTCTCTCCACTGCCCGCTGACGGAGGAAACCTATCATGTGATCGATGCAGCGGCGCTGGAAAAATGCAAAAAAGGCGTGGTGCTCCTGAACACCTCCCGGGGTGCGCTGGTGGATGCGGAAGCCCTGCTGGCGGGAATCAAAAACCGTCAGGTCGGTGCAGCCTGCCTGGATGTATACGAAGAAGAATCGGATCTGTTCTTTGAAGACAACTCCGGACACATTCTGGACGATGATACCCTGGCACGGCTGATCTCCATGCCCAATGTCATCGTAACCTCCCATCAGGCATTCCTGACGGAGGAAGCTCTGACCAACATCGCAGAAACCACAGTACAGAATCTGGCGGATCTCCGGGACAAGGGGGAATGTCCCAATGAACTTTGCTACCGGGGCGGAGCCGCTGAAGACTGCAAATGCGGAAAATGCTTCTGAAAGGAAAAAGAAAATATGAAAAGAAGAATTATAGTGATTGATGAAGATAAATGCAACGGCTGCGGTGCCTGTGCGGCTGCCTGCCATGAAGGGGCTATTGAAATGGTGAACGGCAAGGCAAAACTCACAAGAGAGGACTACTGCGACGGGCTGGGGGATTGTCTCCCTGCCTGCCCTGTGGATGCCATCCGGTTTGAGGAAAGGGAAGCTCCGGCATACAACGAAGAAGCGGTTAGACAGGCAAAGATGCAGAAGCACGGCGCCAAGCTCCCCTGCGGCTGTCCCGGAACCCAGTCCAAAGCCATCAGACGGGATGTACCCGCTCCCATCAGTAAACCGGCGGCTGTATCCAGTCAGCTGCAGCAGTGGCCCTGCCAGATCAAACTGGTACCGGTAAATGCTCCCTATTTTGACGGCGCAAATCTGCTGATTGCGGCAGACTGTACAGCTTATGCTTACGGCAGCTTCCATAACGATTTTATCCGGAACCATATCACCCTGATCGGCTGTCCCAAGCTGGACGAAGGGGATTATGCGGAAAAGCTGACGGAGATCATCCGGAACAACGACATCAAGAGTGTAAAGGTGGTACGGATGGAAGTACCCTGCTGCGGCGGTATCGAAAACGCAGTCAAGCGTGCTCTGCAGGCCAGCGGAAAGTTTATTCCGTGGCAGGTGGTTACCATCTCCACCGATGGAAAAATTCTGGATTGAGCTGAAAAAGTATTTCAAAAAAACAGAAACTGTGCTATAATACATACAGAACAGAAAACGTGAAAGGATATACTCACATGAAAATCACCAACGATATCAGATACATCGGCGTCAACGACCATAAAGTAGATCTGTTTGAAGGTCAGTATGTTGTGCCCAATGGCATTTCCTATAACTCCTATGTGATCCTGGACGACAAGATCGCTGTAATGGACACCGTGGATGCGAGCTTTACCCACGAATGGTTGGACAATCTGCAGAATATCCTGGGCGGCAGAAAGCCTGACTATCTGGTGGTACACCACATGGAACCCGACCATTCCGCCAATATCTTCACCTTTGCCAAAGCCTATCCGGAAGCAAAGATCGTTTCTTCCGCCAAGGCGTTTGCCATGATGCAGAACTTCTTCGGTACCGGTTTTGAAGACCGCAGAATCGTTGTGGGCGGCGGCGATACCCTGGATCTGGGCAATCATACGCTGACCTTTGTAACCGCTCCCATGGTGCACTGGCCGGAAGTGATCGTATCCTATGACAGCACCGACAAGGTTCTGTTCTCCGCAGACGGTTTCGGCAAGTTCGGTGCACTGGATGTAAACGAACCCTGGGAGGACGAAGCACGCCGGTATTTCATCGGCATCGTAGGCAAGTACGGTGCACAGGTACAGGTACTTCTGAAGAAAGCAGCTACACTGGATATCCAGAAGATCTGCCCGCTCCATGGTCCCGTCCTGCAGGAAAATCTGGGTCACTACCTGAACCTGTACAATACCTGGTCCAGCTATCAGCCGGAAGAAGACGGTATTGTAATCGCCTATACTTCTGTGTACGGCAACACCAAAAAGGCCGTACAGATGCTGGCGGAAAAACTGGCTGCCAATGGATGCCCCAAGGTTGTGGTACATGATCTGGCCAGAGATGATATGGCGGAAGCTGTGAGTGATGCCTTCCGGTACAGTAAGCTGGTGCTGGCAACCACTACCTACAATGCAGAAATCTTCCCCTTTATGCGGGAATTCATCGACCATCTGACCGAGCGGAACTTCCAGAATCGCACCGTTGCCTTCATCGAAAACGGCAGCTGGGCTCCCATGGCCGCTAAGATCATGAAGGGTATGCTGGAAAACAGCAAGAACCTTACGTATGCGGAAAATACCGTAAAGATTCTGTCCGCTCTGAACGAAGAAAGCCTGGGTCAGCTGAATGCACTGGCTGACGAGCTGTCCAAAGAATATCTGGCACGCCAGGATGCAACTGCCAACAAGAATGACCTGACCGCCCTGTTCAACATCGGCTACGGTCTGTATGTGGTGACTTCCAATGACGGCAAGAAGGATAACGGTCTGATCGTCAATACCGTAACCCAGGTGACCAATACGCCCAACCGGGTTGCCGTGACCATCAATAAGGAAAATTATTCTCACCATGTTATCAAACAGACCGGCAAGATGAACATCAACTGCCTGACCGAATCCGCTCCCTTTGCCGCCTTTGAAACGTTCGGTTTCCAGAGCGGCAGAAATGTGGATAAGTTTGCCGACTGCGATCCTCTCCGTTCCGACAACGGACTGGTATTCCTGCCCCGGCATATCAATTCTTTCCTGTCCCTGAAGGTGGAACAGTATGTGGATCTGGACACCCACGGAATGTTCATCTGCTCCATAACGGAAGCCCGTGTGATCTCCGACCAGCCTACCATGACCTACACCTACTATCAGGAAAACGTGAAGCCCAAGCCGGAAACCGAGGGTAAGAAGGGCTTTGTATGCAAGGTGTGCGGCTATGTATATGAAGGCGAAGAACTGCCTGCCGATTATGTATGCCCTCTGTGCAAGCACGGTGCCGCTGACTTTGAACCCATTCAGTAAAACGCAGGAAGGATACGGATCATGAAAGAGAATTATGTGGTATGCCACTGTAAGAAAGTAAGTTATTTCGACATTGCCGATGCCCTTCACGAAATGAAAAGCTTTGATGATGTGCTGAAAACCTTCGAGGAAGTGAAGAAAGTGACCCGCTGTTCCACCGGATGCGGCGGCTGTCATGATAAGGTACTGGACATCATTTCCGAGCTGATGATGAGCAAGGAAGGGGTATAAACGATCAAAACATACCTGTCTGTTCTGAGGGGCAGGCAGGTATGTGCATTTCAGTGAGGATTTTTAAGTATGGAAATGGTACTTCTGACCGCACTCGGCGTAGGCGGCGCTACTGTCATAGGAGCCCTGATCGGTTTTCTGACCAAAGGTTTTTCCCATAAGTTTTCCGATATTGTGCTTTCCTTTGCCGCAGGGGTCATGCTTTCTGCCGCAGTGTTGGGGCTGGTTCTGCCTTCTCTGGAATACGGCGGAAAATGGGGACTGCTTATCACCATTGCCGGTATTTTTATCGGTGCCCTCTGTCTGAACCTGATCGACAAGCTGGTACCCCATCTACATAAAATGATCGGTTCCGATAGTGAAGAGCACCGGAACGCCGATCTGAGCAAGGTGCTTCTGTTTGTGACCGCCATTGCCATCCATAACCTGCCGGAAGGGATTGCCGCCGGTGTGGGGTTCGGTTCCGGCAATGTGTCCCAGGCACTGATGATCGCAGGCGGTATCGCCCTGCAGAATATACCGGAGGGTATGGTCATCATCGGGCCTATGCTGGCGGCGGGGGTTACGCCGAAGAAAACCTTTGTCTGTGCCATGTTTACGGGACTTGTGGAAGTGATCGGTACACTGATCGGGTATTTCGCCGTGTCTGTTTCCGCTGCGGTTCTGCCTTTTGCTCTGGCATTTGCCGGCGGTACCATGCTGTATGTAATCAGCGATGAAATGATTCCGGAAACCCATGCACACGGAAGCGAAAGAGGCGCAACCTACGCATTGCTTGTGGGATTCTGTCTGATGCTTGTCTCCGATGTACTGCTTGGCTGATACCTTTACAAGAGAAAATCTGCATATCATACGGTGAGAATTCCCGCTGCTATGCAGATTTTTTTATTTCTTTTTCTTTTTTGGAAGCTTGCCGAGCAGCCATACAAGCAGTATCATACTGCCATAAACAGATACTGTCCGAAGACCGAATCGCAGGGTAACGGAAGTGAGACCGAGCCGCCAGAAAAGGCTGTTCACAAGGAATATCACCAGCGGATGGATCAGATACACATGGTACGACCACTTGTCGGCAGACTTGAACAGAGGCGTGGAAAACACTTTTTGATCCTGCAGCAGATAACCGAGGCTGAGACAGCCAAGGATCGCATAGATACAGTAGAGAATATGGAAAACCTCCAGCCAGACGGCATAATAGATTCCGCGGCTGTTCAGCCAGATGAAGATCCAGTTGATTCCCCCAAGCACTGCCCAGGTGACAAGCAGGGAAAGCCGGTATCTGTCCAGAAAGATCCGGAACCGGTCGTAAAAACGGGCGCACCAGGCACCTGCCAGAAAATAGAACAGGTAAGAGGTGAACAGCAGTCCGTTGTCAGCAAAGGGCTTGCCGGTTATGAGGGAGATCACATCCGGCAGATACAGCTTGCACAGGATCATCACAAGCAGGGAAGTAAGCATCCCCAGAACCGGATCGGTTTTCTGTACGATCTGCCGCCACAGAGGCATCAGAAGATAAAACTGACAGATCAGGATCACATAATAGAAATGCCCGCACAGCTTGCCGGTGACAAGATTGTAAAGGAAGGAAGCAGGTGTAAGGGTGAGTGCGCCGGTCAGGGTGAAATACAGGGCAAAGATGCAGAATACGGCTATGTACGGCAGCAGAACCCGTCGTGCCCGTCCCAGCCAGAAGGCACCGATGGACTGCCTGCGGGGGCTGAGAAACAGTCGTGTACCGCTGATGAAAAAGTATCCCTGTACAACAAAGGAAGAAAGCCGCCAGAGTCCCACTGCCAGAAAATAGGGAATACTGTCCCGGAGATAGGTGTCCACCGGTTCTGCAATGGTATGGATGAACAGCACCAACAGACAGAAGAACACATTGCAGAAAGAAAGCTCTTTTCTGCGGGTTTCTCCGGGAGCGATCGTATAGGTGACAACTTCGGTAATATTCATATCAGGAGAGAATCACCACCGCATCCATCCCCCGTCCGGCTGCTCTTCCGGGAAAGGTAAGAAGCCCGTCTTCGGCGATCTGTACCGCATTTTTTACATACCGTCCGTCTGTGGGTTCCCAGAGCAGAGCCTCCGTGGGAACAAAAGGCAGAGCAGTCCCGTTTAGCCGTACGGGAATACCGCAGGGGATATACAGATATGCTTTGGCATCTGACACCATTCCGGCGGTATAATTGCCGTCATGGGTGTTGTTTTCCACAATATCGTATACAGGGCGGAAGCCGGTCAGATCATTCTCACGGATGAAATCCCTGTACAGCCGGATCCAGCAGGCACCAGGACGATGGAGGGCAGTCTGCCATACATTGGGGCAGTAGGTTTCCGGTTCCCGGCGCATCTGCCAGACAGCGTGATGTCCATAAGTATTCCCGCAGGCACCGCCGAACAGATTCCAAAGAGCGGCACGGCGCACATCGCAGGCATCGAAATATCCCTTTTCCGGCTGAAAATTGATGGGATGATCCTCGTAGCAGGGCTCCCCGTCCATGACCGGCACAAAATCTTCTCTGCCGTAGTCTGCCGCCATCATGTCGAAGCACCAGGGCGAGGGATATCCGTGTCCGGACTGCATCATGTGGAAGTCCAGCCAGTCTTTGCCGTGCACGAAAGCGGAGGAGGAATGGGCGCCGCAGGGATGGAAGGTCATCAGAAACTTTCCGCCGTCTCCCGCACGCAGACCGTGTGCCATGGCATCAACGATCCGGTGGTGTTCTTCCGTATTCAGCGGTCGGTCGCCGCCAAGGATCCAGAGAATGTTGTTGTGATGCCGGAAGGTTTCTCCCAGCCATTTGCCGTAGATAAAAGCGTTTTCTTCCGTGAAGATCTCCGGTCCCTTGCCCCAGATCCGGTTGAACTTATCCCCCCAGGTGGGCAGCATACCGATGTACAGTCCCAGCTCTTCCGCCAGGGAAACCACCGCTTCCACATGGTCAAAATAGCTGTTTTCTCCTTCGGTGTCAGGCATGGTGGGATCCCAGTTTCCGGCATCATTTTTCATCAAGGGCAGTCTTCCCTGGGCAGAAGGGGTTTCCAGCCCGTCCAACTCCGCCAGAACCACTGCCTGGATCATATTGTACCCCTGCGCCTGCCGGGTACGGAGATAATAGGCACTTTCCTCAAGTGTCAGCCGGTGAAACAGCTCCCATGCCGTATCGCCGATGAGATAAAAACGGCTGCCGTCAGTACATTCCAGATGTCTTTTGTCTTTTTGAACACGCAAAGTCTGCATGACATTCTCCTTACAGGATGATGATTCATATATATGTATTGTAACATATTTACGGGAAAGTTGCAAGATAAACAGGAAAAATCCCCTCTGTGGCGGGATGCACACCAACCGCAG
>JAFZET010000320.1 GCA_017560565.1 Clostridia bacterium
GTATCCATTATAACAGGACAGGACATCCGTGTCCATAAAAATACCAAAGTAATATCTGTAAAAATCAAATATACTTGAAATCCGGAGAAGAGTATGCTATACTGAAGAAAAACAATGCCGGAGAGGAAATGCAGTATGGAAGTTCTTTTCCGTGATACAAAAATCAACTGCCGAAATCTGTTCACATGGCAGAACCTGACACGGTATGAGACAGTCTCCTCCAGAAAGGTCAGCAGCTTTTACCGGATCACCTATATATGGCAGGGATACTGTCGTCTGTATCTGCTGGATCCGGTGACGGGAGAGGCGGCAGATCCCATACTCCTGCAGAAAGGGGATTTCTGTTATATACCGCCGGGGACATGGTACTATACAGAAACACCCGAAGGACTGGAAAATACCAATATCTATTTCTACTATACTACAGCCGCCACCCCGCCGGAAGCCATCCCGGCACCGGAAAGGGAAGCGCTGCAGAGAGACAGTGCGGAAATGCCGCCTCTGTGTCCGGTCTTTCAGTTTACGGACATTCCCATTCTGTCCGGTGTCTTCCATCTTCACGATACCTTCGGCGGAGCATCCGGTATGCGTCAGATTCTGGAGGAGTGGAATGCACGTTACCGATATGCAGACGAAATGCTGAACTGCATGACTGCCGCACTTCTGCTGCAGATGGTTCGATACAGGGATTTCCAGTCCCGCCCCGCAAGCCGTGAAGCCGCAGACCGTGCGATTCAGTATATCGGGGAGCATTTCCGGGAGAAGATCGACTGCCGTTTGGTGGCACGGGAGCTGGGGTATCATCCCAACTATCTGAACACGGTGATCCGGGATACCACCGGGATGACTCTGCACGAATACATCATCGACACCAAGATCCGCCATGCCATATATCTGGTCACAAACACCCGTATGCGGATCTCAGAGATTGCTGCCCATCTGTCCTTCAACGATGCCAGCCACTTTACGAATGTTTATACGGCAAAAGTCGGTATTTCCCCAACGGGTCAGCGGAAACGTCAGGAAACAAACACAATACGATGAGGAACCTTATCAGGAGGATATGCTATGAGGTATTACAGCTTTACAGAAAGTCCCATTGAGATCTGCGGTCTGGATGTGATCGACCCTGCCGGAAAACGCTTCTGGCGGCTGGAGGACGGGGATGCCGAAGCAGTCAGTGAAGCGGTACGGGGCAGAAGTAAAACGGCATGCGGCGGGAGAGTACGGTTCCGCACCAATGCAAAGGTTATAAAAATCAGAATATCCGTCCATACCCTCGGCGTGGATCTGTGTATTCCGCTCCCCGGTTCCGCAGGGCTGGATGTATATACCGGAACCGGTATCGGCGCTATGTACAGAGGATATGTGTGTCCGCTGAATTATGGAGAAGAAAACAAGACCCAGGAAAAAGAGATATATCTTCAGCCGGAAACCAAAGAGCCGCAGATGATGGAGGTTACTCTGAATCTGCCGCGGAATGAACGGCTGGCAGGCGTGGAGATCGGTATACCGGAGGATTCTGAAATCCTTCCGCCTCTGCCTTTCGCTTCCGCCGAAAAGATCCTCTACTATGGTTCTTCCATTACAGAAGGCGGCTGCGCATCCCGTCCCGGCAATGCCTACACCGCCATGGTAGCCCGCTGGCTGGACTGCGATTACCAGAACCTGGGGTTCTCCGGGATGGCAAAAGGGGAAGAAGCCATGGCGCATCTGGTGGCGAAAAAGGATTTCACCATCTTTGTCATGGACTACGACCACAACGCACATGACGCCATGCATCTGGAAGCCACCCATGAACCCTTCTATAAGATCGTCCGTGCCGCCAGACCGACTCTTCCCATCATCATGATGTCCAAGCCGGATTTTGATGCCGATCCTGTCGGGAATGCCAGACGCCGGGATGTGATCTATCGTACCTACACAAACGCCCGCATGGGTGGGGATGAAAACGTCTATTTTCTAAACGGCGAAACCTTTTTCGGTACTATGGGCAGGGATGCCTGTACCATCGACAACTGTCACCCCACCGACATGGGTTTCTACCGGATGGCAGAGCAGGTATACCATGTGATCCAGTCGATTTTGCTGAAGAAAAACTGAACAGAGACAGAAAACCATCGGAACACTTAACAGGGAACCGATGGTTTCTCTTATATTATATGCGGCTTCAGGAGACAAACTGCGCCAGAAGTTCCAGTTCCGGGAGATCTATGCAGTTCGGGAAGCTGTTGTCCCGTACACTGCGTATACATTCTCCAAATTCCATCCAGCGTATTTCCGAAACTTCTTCCTCCTGCAGACGGAACTCTCCCATCTCAGGCGTATACCAGAGTATGAAAATTTTTGTTACCTGCCGGTCATGGTAGGGAATCCCTCGGAAGCAGTTGTCTTCCGATACGCTTTTTGTCCCGCAGTACAGAAGTTTGTCTTCTGTGGCAGTAAGTCCCAGTTCTTCTTCCAGCTCCCGGAGGGCGGAGGGGAGATAGTCCACCCCAGCAGGAATATGTCCGGCACTGGATATATCAAAGCATCCGGGGAAAGAATCTTTGATCTCGCTGCGCTTCTGCAGGAGGATCTCTGTCCGGTCACCGTTTTTCCGGAAGATCCACACATGAGCGGTACGGTGACGGATACCATACCGGTGGGCATGACTCCGTTCCACAGTTTCTCCTGTGGGAAAACCGTTTTCGTCTACAATATCAAAATATTCCATAAGTTCAGATAAAGGTATACAGGTTGGCTTCTCTGGCATATCCGGAACCGGCAACATACTGCGGTGTTCCGCTGTCCAGACGGGAAGCATAATACTTATGCAGGTGACCGCCCAGTACCGCTTTCAGATTGGGCAGGGAATTGCAGAGCTGCAAAAAAGCTTCTGTCACGGTATCGGGTTTCTGCTGGCGGTAGCGGTGGTCATTCAGTGTGCGCAGAAGGGGCTCCGGACAGCCGAACAGATAGGGCGGAGCATCCGGCTTTTTACCGGCTGTGACCTGGGCATACAGATCTTCTGAATACAAGGGATTGTGCAGAATCAGAACGGCTGGGATGCCGTCAGCGGTTTCCCTGCGGAAAAGCTCCAGTTGTTCCGGAGTTACATAGTAATAGTTGTTGTCAACGGCAATAAACTTGATCCCATTTACCATGCGTGTCTGAAACCAGAAATCTCCGGGGAAAGCCGCTTTTACATGGTCAAAAGATCGTGCTTTATAGGCTTCATCCTCCCATGCTTCTCCTACATACTGGCTGAACTCATGATTTCCGGCTGCGGCAAACACATCAACACCGTTGAAAACCTTTTTTGTATAGTCCAGATTGGCTTCGGAAACAAAATCGATCATATCCCCCGTGTGCAGGATGGGCAGATTCTCTTTGCGGGCAAATGCCAGCAGATCCTCCAGACAGTCCAGCAGTCTTTGGGGATGCCCGCCGGTGAAAGCATTGGCCCGATTCTTTGCAAGCGTGTTTTTGCGTTCGTTGTCTCTGGCATCTGCCAGGCAGAGATGGTTGTCGGACATATGAAGCATCCGGAAGGGTGTTTCGGCACCAACCGGGATGGTGATTTCGGTAATCAGCATATTACACCTCCATAACCGTTTTTTTCATTATAGCATAAGTTGTTTCCGCAGGCAATAGGAATTCAGAAAGTCCTGCTTCCGAAAAAGGAAAACAGGACTTTTGGTATTATTTTACTGTTTGTCAGCTTCGTCGGCGTCCAGAAGTCGGAAACCGGCAGTAGCGGCAACGGGCAGAGAGAACACCAGCGTATGGGCTTCGGAATCGATGCCGGCTTTCTGCATAATGGAGCGCATGATGTCCTTCTTCTTTTTGCCGGAGGTAACGATAAAAATCATTTCCTTCTCTTCCGCCAGAGACATTCCGAAGAATTTCTCTGCATTGGCAGCAGCTGTCCCCTTGGCATGGACAACAGTCCCTCCGCCTGCTCCGCCCTCTCTGGCAGCATCCATAACAATATCGGTATATCCGGCAGCCGCAACGGCTATAATCAGTTCAAAAGCAGATTCCATAGGCTCTCCTTCCACTTCGTCAAGTTCTGCATCATTCATGAAAAACTGCAGGGTACGGGCACCGCCCACACTGCTCAGAGGAATGGCAAGCGCCACTCCGCGGTCGGGCAGATCGATCTGCATTTCCCGGGTCAACCCCTTCAGAACGTCAGATGTACGGTTCCCGGGAAGAACGGCAAAATGCAGGGATTTATCCGTTTTTTCCAGCCCCAGCCGGGAGAGGGTTTTCATCCTGGCTGTTCCCTCTGCACCGGTGGAATACACCACAGGAATACCGTGGTTTGTGTAATACTGAATGAATTCTTCCCGATCCTCACGGCGGGTGATCGTGATCAGCATGTGAATGTTTTTCAAGGAATCGCCCTCCTTACAGATCGATAATGTCGTCGTCGGTATACAGATCGGTGATACCGGGCTTTTCTGCCCTGGCCAGACGGATCTTATAAACCAGACCCAGAAGCTGGATGGTGATCAGAGGCATCATGGCAACCATGGCAACAATTCCGAAAGCGTCCGTTACTACATTTCCGCCGCTTGCCGCACAGACCCCCATGGTAAAGGGAAGCAGGAAGGTAGCGGTCATGGTACCGGAGGCCACTCCGCCGGAGTCAAAAGCGATGGATGTGAAAATAGGCGGAACGAAGAATGTCAGTGCCAGTGCCAGTGCATATCCGGGCAGCAGGAAGAAGAAAATGTTGATCCCTGTCAGTGCCCGCAGCAAACCGATACCGGCAGCACAGGCGATACCGATGCCAAGTGTAATTTCAAGAGCCTTGGCGGGGATAGCACCGGCTGTGATGCTTTCCACCTGCTTTTTCAGAACGTGTACGGCGGGTTCTGCAGCTACGATAAAGTACCCGATCACCATACCGATGGGAATGACGATCCATTTCCATCCGGAACTACCGATCATGGAACCGATATACTGCCCCACAGGCATGAATCCTACATTGGCACCCGTCAGGAACAGGATCAAACCCACGTATGTATAGAGGACACCGATGCAGATCCGCCAGAGATTGTCTTTTGCAATTCTGGTGTGGAAGATCTGATAAATAAAGAAGAACGCTACAATAGGCCCTACAGCCATAGTCACTTCTTTCATGTAATGGGGAACATTTTTGCAGAACAGCAAGAACATTTCCCGGGACTCCTCCGGTACCGGATAAGCTTCAGCCACATAGGAAGCGTCACCGGTGTTAAACAGCATCCCCAGAATAAGAACCGCCAGAATGGGACCGATGGAACAGAGCGCAACCAGACCAAAGCTGTCTCCGCCCGCACCCTTATCGGAACGGATGGAGGAAACACCCACACCCAGTGCCATAATGAAGGGAACGGTCATGGGACCTGTAGTTACCCCACCGGAGTCAAATGCCACGGAACGGAAAGACGGATCTACAAAGAAAGCAATACCAAATACAATGAGATAAAAGATCCAGAGCAGATACCGAAGCTCGATCCGGAAAAGAATACGGAGCATGGATACAACCAGGAATGCCCCTACACCGGCTGCTACGGAAAGTACCAGAGTCAGATTGGGGATAGTGGGCACCTGATTGGCCAGTACCTGCAGGTCAGGCTCGGAGATAGTAATCATGATTCCCACAAACAGGGAAATACAGACAATGATCCAGATCTTTCTGGATTTTGTCATCTGTGATCCGACATATTCCCCTATGGGCGTCATAGCCGTTTCCGCACCCAGCGTAAACAGCCCCATGCCGATGATGACCATTGCCGCACCGGAAAGATAGGTCATCAGCATTCCGCCTGAAACGGGTGTTATGGAAAAGCAGAGCAGCAGTACAATGATCGTCACCGGAAGAACCGATGTCAGTGATTCTTTGATCTTTTCTTGAATAATGGTTCTGTGTTTCAGCAATACGGCACCTCACCTGTCAAAAATCTACCTATTTATAAATAGTATATCAGACATACAAAGAAAAAGCAACGGTATATTGCAGGAAAATGTGATTTTTACATTTTCTTCATGAACAGGGTTCAGAATACACCGA
>JAFZET010000321.1 GCA_017560565.1 Clostridia bacterium
ATGGGTATCGGCAAATTCTGCCAGCCGTTCCAGAAGCCGCAATATGGCTTCATATTCCGTTTCAATGGAAACAAAGAAGGCTTCCTCTGTCTCTGTTAAGTCGGTACGCTTTGCATGATGCTGTCGTGTGCGTTCCAGCAGTCCCGGAAAGCCCAGCTCCATAATATCGACCCAATAGGGCACAACATGTTCTGTATCCAGCCAGAGTTCTGCTGTACCGGAAGCATAATATTCACGGATTACCTTCTGTACTTCCGGCATGGTGCTGAATATTTCACCATACCATTTCTGAATGAATGTTTTTCCAAGGGGACGAGCCCAGTTGTAGAATCCGAAGAAATAGTCGTGGGGAGATACGTCGATCCGGGCGTTATCCAGAACAAAAGCAAATCCTTTCGCTTTTGCCAACGCATGATCCATGCCGAGTGTCTCGTTATACAGTTTCTCCAGTTCTGTATGCATTTCCTGATCATCAAGACCTGTGGACGGATCGTATTCATATCCGTGATAATTCAGGCGATCGTAGGGATTGAAGGGTTCATCCTGTCTGTGGTATTTATTTTCAATGTAATGACGGTCGGTTTCGTTGATATAGGGCATACTGTCACCTCCTATGTCATCATTATAGGATTCTCTTGCTGTATTGTAAATGTTGTTTGACGAATAATAGTGTTTTTTCGAACAGAATATTTTTTATCTCTTGCAAAACGCACCAGCAGATGGTATACTGTTATCATCAAAGCGCACAAAACAGAAGGGGTATAGGATATGCAGATACCTGAATTTCTCCAGAATATATGTATTACTGAAATCAATTTTGTCAAAACGTATATTGCTGCTTCCTGGAATTATCCGATGCACAACCGTGGGAGACGGCATCATGGTCTGCTGTTTACATTGGAAGGCACGGAAACCTATCACTTCAAGGATCTGACTGCGGAGGCGGTACCCACATCCATATTATATATACCCAAAGGAGAGGAGTACAGGACAACACTGGCAGATGAAAAGAGTGTCGTTGCTGTGGTGGATTTTGAAATCTCCGGGGAAAGTCCCAGACCATTTGTGACCTGTTTTTCCGAACCCGGTTCCGTGAAGACCTGTTTTTCAAAAATGGAAACAGAATGGAATCGAAAAGATTCGCCGTATATACCGGAGTGTAAATCACTGTGCTATAAGATTATCAGCCTGATGGCACGGCAGACGACTATGTTCCCTCCATCACAGAAATTTGACAGAATCGCAGATGCTGTGGCCTATCTGCATCAGCATTATCTGGAAAACGATTTCCGTCTGGAAAATCTGTCTGTGATTGCCGGAATCAGTCAACGGTATTTTGAAACGCTTTTTCATCAGAAGTATGGCACTACTCCCAAAGAATATGTCATTTCTCTGAAGATGGAACAGGCAAAGGAACTTCTGATGAGTGAAAAACTGCTGATCAGAGACATTGCCCTGATGTTAGGGTACAGTGATATTTATCATTTCGGGAAAATATTTACGAAGAAAACCGGTTTTACACCAAGCGAATACCGGAGTCATTTTCTATGACAGGATTGCCGCATTCATCACATATTACAGACAGTTATATATAAATACAGTCCAACATACTCAATATCATACTTGAGAAACGTTGGACTGTATTTATCAGATCATTCAGTTGTTTATAAAAAATTTTGGTATCATTCAATAATGGACTTCCGATAAGCTGTTTATCCTACAGCTTCTACAGCCTTAATGAGTTCATCAATCGCTGCTGTAACCGCACTTTCCTTGGATGCATATGTCGACATCCAGTTGGGTTGGTTGTTCTGTACACTTTCAAAGAATGCAGCCCGGAAACTGGAACACTGAGGGAACATTGCACCGAATTCAAAAACGACATTTTCACGCATGATATCAAACATCTTTCCGGTTTCCATATCGCGGGAATACTTTGTTTTCAGTGCTGTTTCATAATAAGCCGGAGAAACTACATAGTAGTTTTCAATCGATATAGCTTCCATGACGGCAGCTGCGGTTTCGAGTCTGCTGAAGCTGTTGGTAATTCCGAATAATGTATTACCTTCTCCCAGTACAGAGTAATAATTATCCTGTGCTGCATCATACATGGGATAGGGGACTACGCCGAAGGTGTCTTCCATTTCATTGTACAGTGTACCTGCATCCGAGAAGGAGCCGGTAATAAATATTGTCTTCCCGGAATTGAAAATGTTGCTGGAAACAGTATCTGTACCTGCAGGCAGATATACAGCAGTATTTTCGTTTACAAAACTGCAAAGCTTTTCGATAACACTTACTACTCTTTCCGTGCCGAATGTGAGTACAGGATATCCATCTTCCATTGTGGTAATATGCAGATCACAGGATTGCATGAACGGTTTGATGTAATTTCTGTTGATAAACGTAAATGCATACCGGTCATCCGGATCTGCCTGACCGTTTGCATTCAGATCAGAATAAATATCTTCGGAGAGAGACATAAGCGTATCCAGCGTCCATTTTCCTTCTGTTACCAGTGTATATGGATTGTCCAGCGAAAAATCTTCCACAAGATTCTGGTTAAAGAAAATGCATTGGATATCTGAAATTGTTTTCATGGAAAGTGTTCCGCCTGCAACAAACAATTTTCCTGTCAGCTCCAGTTCCTTCAATCCACTCATCCACCATGGCTGTGAGAAATCCAGATAAGGCAGGGTTTTCAGATTATAAAAGACACCGTCCAGAATCAGATTGGGAAGCGTATTGTACTGACCTGTGGCAATCGCATAGGTGTCATCTCCGGCAACCACGCTGCTTTTGATCATATTCAAATATTCCATCCGCGAAGCCCATGTGTAAGGTTTTTCAATATGGTTTATCAAAACATTCAGACGGGTTTCCACATTGTCATCCCGATGCCAAAGGGCATCATTCACGATTTCTCCAGTCAACTCTTCTGTAAATTCTGTATTGGTACTTCCTTCGGCCTACAGAATTCCGATCTCCTCACCGTTGAAATCCAGATTTTCCGGAAGGGTATCCGGGCGGGAATCTTCTGTTTCGGCGGGTATGGTGTCTGCTATGGGTTCAGATTCTTCTGCAGGATCAGCGGTATTGGTGCTGTTGCCGCAGGCTACGGCAGAAAGTATCATAGAGGTCAGCAGCATGGCACATATTATGTTTCGGGTAAAGTTTTTCATATCATTCTTTCCTTTCAGTTGAATCCATATTATCCATTTCC
>JAFZET010000322.1 GCA_017560565.1 Clostridia bacterium
CTTCTGCTGCAGACCGGCTGGGGTCTCCGTGACGCCGAAATGGACTATGCCATCATTCCCACACCCAAGTGGGACGAAAACCAGGAAAAATATGCCGTATCTGTGGGCGGTTCCGCAGATGCACTGGCTGTCCTGCGTACTGCAGGGGATCTGGAAAAGATCGGTATCGTGACCGAAGCCCTGTGTGCGGAAAGCTGGAAGAACGTGGTTCCCGCATACTATGAAATTTCCCTGAAGTACAAGGGCGCCCGTGACGAAGAATCCATCAAGACCCTGGAGATCATCATGGAAAACCGTGCCTATGACTTCGGCGTGGTTTACGGCGGCTGGTCCTCTGCAGGCGGCGGCGCCAACTTCTGGGTACAGGACGTGGTAGGCAAGGGTTCCACCGATATTACTTCCTACTACCAGTCCAAGAAAAACGGCTGGGACAATTATATGAACTCTGTCTACGCCGCTTTTGATGACTATATTGCAGAGAAAAACGGCTGATCCCTGCGGAATCTGTATTTGCCGCGAACTATACTGCGTTTCTATAAGGAGCACTGCTCTATGCGAGAGATCATCTTTCCCTCCGTTACGGAGATCAAAGGTCCTCCGGTGATCCGGAAAAACGGCATCATCACAGATCACGGAGATGAAATGTCTCTGTTTCTGTACAAAGGACAGCTTATGTATATGGATGCCGGACATCTGCGTTGTACGGATTATTTCACCGGAAAAGCACACGCGCCGATTCCGGATGCCAAAGGTACCTACTATCTTTCGGTGTTCTGTGAAAACGATACGGTGTATGCCTTCGCCTCCCGGGAGAACTGCATTTTCCGCTTCGTGACCCGGGATCTGGATCACTGGACAGAAGGGCAGGTTGTCTGCCGGTTCCCGGAAAATTTCGAGCTGTTCAATACCTCTGTGTGCAAAGACGCAGAGGGCTACATGATGGCAGTGGAAGCAGGCGGTGCGGACGACCGTTTCCCCGACAGGAATGACCGTCCCAATCCCTATATCGGCAGGCGGTTTACCGAGTTCTTCGCCCGGTCACAGGATCTGGAGACATGGACAGTGCTGCCCTTTGAAAAGAGCTATACCATGCTCCGGTACAATGCCTGTCCCGCTCTGCGCTACTGTGACGGGTACTATTACATGATCTGTCTGGAAGAGCTTCCCCTGCGGCGGTATGCACCGTATATCTACCGTACAAAAGATTTTGAGATCTGGGAGATCGGGTTCTACAACCCCCTCTTTGTGCCGGGGCGGGAGGATCTGATGCCCAAACCCGGTGCGGTGTTGTCTCCCGAATACCTGGCGGACAATTTCCGGCATCTGAACACCAACAACAGCGATGTGGATCTGTGTGAATACAACGGAAAAACATACATCGTTTACTGTTCCGGCAATCAGGGTGCCACCTGGGGCGGTCAGAACTGCGAAGCGGTATATGACGGCTCTCTGGAGGATTTTCTGAAAGCCAATTTTACCTGAACCCCTTAATACATTATCTATATAAAGGAGAACTGCAATTATGAAAGCAAACAAATGGCTCAGCCTGATTCTGGCAGGCATCATCCTGGCCTCTGCCACAGCCTGTGCTGCGGATCAGACTGAAACCGACGGAACAGATACTGCTGTTGCCGGCGAAACCGAATCCGAAGCACCTGCTGTAACCGGCCGTGCGGATGTATCCGACGAGGTACCGGCTATGGACTGCAAGGGCGAAGACTTCACGATCATCGGCTATGGTCATACCTACAGCTTCATGTACGCAGAAGAACTGACCGGTGACGTATTCAACGACGCTCTGTACAACCGGAACACCGGTATTGCCGAACGGTTCAACCTGAACCTGACCATCACCGGTACGGAACAGTATGACGTAATCTCCAAGGAAGTCAAGAATTCCGTACAGGCAGGCGATGACATTTATGACCTGGTTTCCTATCACTATGTACAGATGGGCAACGACCTGCTGGCCGACCTCTACCTGAACTTCCGCGATGTACCCTATGTGAACTTCAGCCAGCCCTGGTGGAACAGCTCTACCGAAGAACTGCTGACCATCGACGGCCGCACCTTCATGGCATTCGGTTCTCTGAACCTGACCACCCTGTCTCAGGCTGCCTGCATCTTCTATAACATGAATATGGGTGAAGACTATGATCAGGAAGACATTTTCTCCCTGGTTATGGAAGGACGCTGGACCATCGACAAGCTGATCGAAATGGGTTCTCAGGTATACAAGGATACCGATGGTAACGGTGTCAGGGATAATACCGACCAGTATGGTTTTGCTTTTGCTGCCAAGGGTGACATGGACGGCTATCTGCAGGCCTTTGGTAAGATGCTGGTTGAAAAGGACGAAAACGGCAAACTGACCGCTGATCGTTACTACGACGAAAAGCTGGTTTCCATTATGGAAAAGCTGCATAATCTCCAGTCCAACTCCGATTTTGTATGGGCTGAAAATGCATGGAACGTTGGTTTCAACCTGTTCATCGAAAACACCGTTCTGTTCGGTCACGGCTATATCGCTATGACCCAGTGGGGTCTGCGTGACTCTGAAATTGACTACGCTATCATTCCCGCACCCAAGTGGGACGAAGCACAGAGCCGTTACTATGTAACTGTAGGCGGCTCCGGAGATGCTCAGGCGGTTCTGCGGACTGCACAGAATCTGGAAATGATCGGTGCCGTAACGGAAGCTCTGAACGCTGACTCCTGGAAATACTGCGAAGAAGCATACTATGAAAACACCATCAAGTACAAGAGCACCCGTGCGGAAGAAAACGTGGAAGTTCTGGATATGATGATGGAATCCCGTGTCTATGACTTCGGTTATGTATACGGCGGCTGGGAATCCTCCGGCGGCGGCGCAGGCTTCTGGATCCACAACGTCCTCAACAGCGGTTCTGCGGACATTTCCTCCTACTACCAGAGCAAGAAGGCAAACTGGGAAAAGTATCTGGATTCCGTATTCAACAAGTTTGCAACCTACGAAGGCTGAACAAAACCATAACACAAAAACAGTCTCACAGAAATGTGGGACTGTTTTTGTATGTGTGTATCCGAAAAAACAAAAAAGCCAGAATCCCAAAGGAAATCCTGGCTTTTTTGTTTTGAACGAGCACATAAAGTAGTAGAGGCAGTGAGGATTAATGAGAAAACCCGCCTTATGCCAAGCTGTCAATCTTTACTTGATCTGTAATATTTTCGAGTCTTTTTTGAGCCACTTCAGTATATTTCTCACTTAAATCAATACCAATTCCTTTCCTACCCAATTTTACTGCCGCACTGACTGTGCTTCCAGTACCTGAAAAAGGGTCTAAAACGATTCCACCAACAGGACATGTTGATAATATGGGTGTTTTTAAAAGTTCCTCGGGAAAAACAGCACAGTGAGCATCCTTTCTCCATTTATCTTCAGGAACAATTCTCCATATATCAGATGGCAAATACCCTTTTTTGCGCATTTTCATGATATAAAATCCCTTTTCATACAGTTCTTTAGCTCGTCCACTTATTTTAGAGTTTTCGCCATGGAAACTACGCTGTTCACCGCGAATTGTCATTCTAAAATCAACAACCTCACCACACCGCATTTCTTCTAATGTTTCATTTAACGCATTTAATGCATTTTTCTTTTCTTCGGTTGTTAATGCTGTAGAAAATTCGATTTGCTTAAAGTATTTCTTCCCGCTAACACCAGTTGCAGAGACTATTGTCCCGTCAGCCATTTCATAGGCATCAACTTCAGGAATAATTCGTATAGATTCTGCGTCAAAATAGTATTTACTACTTTTAACAAATTGAAAAACATGCTCATATATATCTCTAAATCGATCTCTGCAACTTTGAGTTCCTTTAATTTGATTCCAAA
>JAFZET010000323.1 GCA_017560565.1 Clostridia bacterium
CCCCGGCGGTTTAGCAATGGCAGCAACAATTCCTGCTGACTTATTACAGTTTTATGGTGTAGCCTTACGGGTTGCACAAGAACTGGTTTATCTTTATGGGGAAACAGATATTTGGTGTGATGGTACTCCTGATGCAGAAAAAGTTACTAACCAACTTATACTGTATTGTGGTGTTATGCTGGGTGCTACCGGAGCCTCACAGACCGTACGGTTAATGTCTTCTGCACTTGCTAAGCAAGCATTAACAAAACTCCCTCAAAAAGCATTGACAAAAACATTCTATTATCCAGTTATTAAAGCGATACTGAAATTTTTCGGGGTATCTGTAACAAAAAGTACTTTTGCCAAAGGAGTGTCAAAAGTTGTCCCGGTAGTCGGTGGTGTAGTTTCAGGCGGGATAACACTTGCTTCCATGCTTCCCATGGGCAACCGTCTGATAAAGGTGCTTGACAAAGCTCATTTTGATTATACTGTTGAAGACATTGAAGAAGATATTGCAGTTATTACGGATATCTACGAAGAAGCAGAAGAAACCGAAAACGCAGAAATTGAAGTTGAAGAGTCCGTAACCCACACAGAAACAGAAACACTACAAGATACATCGTCCGATCATAAAACTTCTATTGTCAGTCAAATTCAAGAAGCAAAACAACTGCTTGATTCCGGTATCATCACAGAAGATGAATTTTCAGAAATCAAGAAAAAACTGATCGCTCAACTGTAATCTTTCCCCAAGAAAGGAGCCGTATCATGTCTTACCTGCAATCCGAACTTGCCTATCGTGAACTGCCTTCCCTTCTCACCCACAAGGACGGTACCCCCGTTACCGCCGAAAGCTGGGCACGCCGTCGGGAGGAGCTGCTGGAGCTGCTGTATGTAAACAGCTACGGACGCACCCCTGCCGCACCCGGTGAAGTCCGCTGGAAAATTCTCTCCGAAGAAAAAAATGCCTACGCCGGAAAAGCCGTACAGCGGAAGGTGGAGATCTCCTTTGACACACCCAGGGGAGAATTTTCCTTCCCTGTATGGGTGATCCTGCCTACGGCTGTAAAAAAAGCGCCGGTATTCATCCACATCAACTTCCGTCCCGATATGCCTGACAAATACTGCCCTGCCGAAGAGATCATCGACGGCGGCTTTGCGCTGGTGGATTTCTGCTATCAGGATGTGATCAAAGACAGCCATGACGGCAATTTCGATCAGGATCTGGGTGCCCTGTTCCGGGAAGCCGGTGTACCCCGCCAACCGGACGAATGGGGCAAGATCGGGATGTGGGCGTACAGCTGCTCCCGTGTGCTGGACTATCTGATCGCCGCTGACGAAACCGACTGGCGGCATACGGCTGTTGTGGGACACTCCCGTCTGGGCAAGACTGCGCTGTGGGCAGGTGCCCAGGATGAGCGGTTCTTTCTGACCATCTCCAACAATTCCGGCTTCGGCGGGGCTGCCATCCACAAAAAAGGTTCCGGCGAGCGTGTGGCGGACTTTCTCCGTGTGGGCAGCTGGGAATGGTATTGCGAGACCTTCCAGACGTATCTGGACAGAGAAGACATCAACACCACCTACGATCAGCACATGCTCCTTGCCCTGATCGCCCCCCGGCATCTCTGTGTGGGCAGTGCCGAACAGGACAGAGGTGCCGACCCGAAATCGGAATTTCTGAACTGCTATGCCCAGAACGAAGTCTATGCACTGCTTGGCAAAACGGGGCTTGTGACCCCGGACGAGTATCCCGCCGCCGACACCGCTCTGCAGGAGGGCACCGCTGCCTACCACCTGAGAAGCGGCACCCACTATTTCAGCCGCACGGACTGGGGACACTATATGCGGTATTTCCGCAGGATCCTTGGCGATGCATAAAAGAGACAGAAAAAACCGGTACCGTTTTCCGTTATGGGAAGCGGCCGGTTTTCTGTCTCTCCGGAGTGAAAGTACGGGTAAACTACCCCCATATACCAAATGCACAAGAATTCTCTGCCGACACAGGGCATCTTTTTTCTCCATTGCCCTTGTCAGAACCTCAAAAAAGTGGTATACTATAGTGTAAACATTTACAAACCATTATCCTATTTCTTTTTTCAGGAGAACATATATGGAACGTAGAGTTGGAACTGTATCCCGCGGGATTCGCTGCCCCATCATCCGTGAAGGGGACGATCTTGCGAAGATTGTAACCGAATCCGTACTGGAAGCCGCCGCATCCGAAGGCTTTGCCATGCGTGACCGTGATGTCATCGCCATGACCGAATCCATCGTTGCCAGAGCGCAGGGGAACTATGCTTCCGTGGACGCCATTGCCGCCGACGTGAAGGCCAAGCTGGGCGGAGGCACCATCGGTGTCATCTTCCCGATCCTGTCCCGGAACCGTTTTGCCATCTGCCTCCGTGGTATCGCCAAGGGTGCAAAGAAGATCGTCCTGATGCTGTCCTATCCTTCCGATGAAGTGGGCAACGGTCTGATCACCCTGGATCAGGTGGATGAAGCCGGTATCAATCCTTTTACCGATCTTCTGACTCTGGAAAAATACCGTGAACTGTTCGGCGAAAATAAGCATCCCTTCACCGGCGTGGACTATGTACAGTACTACGGCGACCTGATCCGGGAATGCGGTGCCGAATGCGAGATCATCTTCGCCAACGACTGCCGCCGGATTCTGGAATACACCAAGGATGTGCTCTGCTGTGACATCCACTCCCGTGCCAGAACCAAGAGACTGCTGAAGGCTGCAGGTGCCAATCGTGTATGCGGCATGGACGACATTCTGACCGCTTCCGTTGACGGCTCCGGTTTCAACTCCAGATACGGTCTGCTGGGCTCCAACAAGTCCACTGAAGACGCCATCAAGCTCTTCCCCGAAGACGCCACCGAACTGGTTTACACCGTGCAGAAGAACATTCTGGAAGCCACCGGCAAGCACGTGGAAGTTATGGTATACGGCGACGGCGCTTTCAAGGATCCCGTAGGGCACATCTGGGAACTGGCTGACCCCTGTGTTTCCCCCGCCTACACCGACGGTCTGGAAGGCACGCCCAACGAAATCAAGCTGAAGTATCTGGCAGACAACGACTTTGCCGATCTGTCCGGTGCCGCACTGAAGGACGCCATTGCAGACCGCATTAAGTCCAAGAAGGCTGACCTGGTAGGCGACATGGCTTCTCAGGGTACCACCCCCAGAAGACTGACCGACCTGATCGGTTCCCTCTGCGACCTGACCAGCGGCTCCGGCGACAAGGGCACCCCGGTGATTCTGGTTCAGGGCTACTTCGACAACATGACGGACTGAGATCAATTAAGAATTTAGAATTAAGAATTCATCCAAACATCAGAAAAGGCTTACAGATCGGATTTTTATCCAGTCTGTAAGCCTTTTGTTATCACAGGAATAATTCTTAATTCTAAATTCTTAATCCTTAATTATTTTTCCATGCCAAACGCTACATTGATCTTGTCAATGGTGTTCTGGAACTGCTTCTGCATGGAAGCGATGCGGGAGGCTGCCGTGTTCTGTCCGCCGCCCAGAATGTCACGCAGAGTCATGACGTTGAAGTTCATAATGGCCAGATACAGGATGGCAGGGTCAACATATACATTGTTGGTGATGATATCCAGCATGGCTGCGGAGTCCTGGTCGTTTACATACTTGGCGGTCAGGGCGATTTCATAGTAAGCAGGCTTTACGGTAGCATAGCTTTCTGCCGCAAAGGCTTCCAGGAAGATCCCCAGATTGGGCAGTTCTTCCAGACCAACGCTCAGCGGAATGGCATATACTAAGAACTGGTCCTGTGCCAGGGTGTAATAGTTGTCCTGTTCTTCGTTCAGCTTGGGATTGGGCAACACGCCGTATTCATCGTCCATTTCTCTGGCCCATTCGGATTCCAGCCAGTTCAGGGTGATGTTCATAATGCCCTGCTTGCCGTCACGGAATGCGGACTGGAAAACACCGTCATTGGCTGCCATGCCTTCGCTGCCATCACCATTGATCAGCATCAGAAGACCATCCACCACGTTTGTGAAGTGTTCTACATTCACATCATATTTATAGAAGTCGTTTTCATCCTTGGAGATGGTACGCAGGTTACAGGAGCCCCAGAAGCCGTCAATGTTCCCGGAGTCGGGATATGCACGGGTGGCATAGCCCACAGTATCCACGCCCACTTCCAGCACGCCGTCACCGTTGGTGTCCGCATAGATCTGTTCTGCGATGGTGTTTACAGCGTCCAGCGTCCACTTGCCGTCCAGTACGGTCTGGTAGGGATATTCAATGCTGTTGTCCAGGAAAATGCGCTTGTTGAACACCATACCGGTATTGAACCGGAAAAAGCCCAGGGACATGGGACCGGTACACAGATACTGCTGACCGTTTACGGTTGCGGTTTCGTTGATGTACTGTGCCCAGTACGGCTTGGTCAGATCCAGATTTTCCACTTCCTTCAGGTTGTGCAGCATGTGGTTATAGCCCAGTGAGGAAGTGGTGTAGGAGTTGGAAGTGTACAGGTTGTAGGTGGTATCGCCGGAGGTTACCAGAGTGGTCAGCATTTCACTGCCGGCATAGTCGGGATGGCTGAAATCCCCGCCGTGAGCACGGATCACATAGTCGGTGAGCTTGATGTTCAGACGGTTTTCCACCGCCAGATTCCGGTTGTATACGGCGTCATTGATAACATCCCCGGTCATTTCTTCCACACAGATTTCGTCTTTGCAGACTTCCGGGTGTGCGCCGCTGAGCACATTGACGTTCCATCCGCCAAGATCAATGTCGTCCGGCAGATCGTCCAGCAGGCGGGGTTCGGTTTCCACCGGTTCTGTCTGGACAGCAGTATCCGCCGATGCATCGGTTTCGGTTTCTTTTTCGCCGCAGGCTGTCAGCGCAGAAGAAGCAAGCAGAGCAGCCAGCAGAATGCATAATAGTTTTTTCATGATATTTCCTCCCGTATCTTCTCTGCATTCCGGAGAACAGTACTGTATTTTTTAACAGAGAATTATGTAATTTTATTATATCACTCCCGCATCCGCTTGTAAAGACGGGAACAAAAGATTTTCCGGTCTGCAGGAAATTTTTTCTGCCCTGATACAGTGATTTTTCACAGAAAATCCCTTTTGTTTCCGGCGGAATTTCTGCATGACCGCGGCGGTTTGTGAAAACATAGATATTGAAAAAAAGCAGGGAATGTGCTACAATAAGAATCATAAATCACAGTGAAGTATACCGCATATACAGATGGATTCAAGGGAGGATCAGAGAATGGAATTAAGCAAGAGATCGGAAACCATGGAAAGAATCACCACCCCGGCGCTGGCGAATGCGTTTATCGAAGAACAGGTAAAGGCTGTCAGAGAACAGGTGGGAGACGGCAAAGTACTGCTGGCACTGTCCGGCGGGGTTGACAGCTCCGTTGTTGCCGCACTGCTGGTCAAGGCTATCGGCAAGCAGCTGGTGTGCGTGCACGTAAACCACGGCCTGATGCGCAAGGGCGAATCTGAACAGGTTATCGAAATGTTCCGGGGTGAGCTGGACGCCAATCTGATCTACATCGACGCCACCGACCGGTTCCTGGATCTGCTGGCAGGTGTATCCGAACCCGAACGGAAGCGTAAGATCATCGGTGCGGAATTCATCAATGTATTTGCTGACGAAGCCCGGAAGCTGGAAGGCATTGAATTTCTGGCACAGGGCACCATTTATCCCGACATTCTGGAAAGCATGAAGCAGGCAGAGGGCAAGAAGGCCGTGAAGTCCCACCACAACGTAGGCGGTCTGCCGGACGATCTGCAGTTTGCACTGGTAGAACCCCTCAAGCTGCTGTACAAGGACGAAGTACGTGTAGTTGGGGAAGCCCTGGGTCTGACCCACGCCATGGTATACCGCCAGCCGTTCCCGGGACCGGGTCTCGGTGTGCGCTGCCTTGGTGCCATCACCCGTGACAGACTCCACGCTCTGAGAGAAGCAGACGCCATCCTGCGGGAAGAATTTGACATCGCCGGTCTGAACGAAAAGGTATGGCAGTACTTTATCGCCGTACCGGACATCAAGAGTGTGGGCGTCAAGGACGAAAGCCGCTACGAAGGCTGGCCGGCCATCATCCGCGCGGTCAACACCACCGACGCCATGAGCGCTACCATTGAAGAAATCCCCTATGCGGTTCTGCATAAGATCACCTATCGGATTACCCATGAAGTGGATGGGATCAACCGGGTACTGTATGATCTGACTCCCAAGCCGATTGGGACTATTGAGTGGGAATAAAACGAAAAATCCGAAAAAGCCAGTAATACCAACGGTATTCGGACTTCGCACACTTCTTCTGATAAGGTTTTGATAAGATTCCGCTTCCATGCAATTATTCTGCGTTGCAAGTGGCTTGTGAGTAAAGAATAATTTCAACTATCTCACAAAATACCCATATTAACATTTAAGCCCGTACTGATCGGATGTCAGTACGGGCTTTTTGTCGTTTGTTTTTACATGTGCGGTTTGGTTCGGGAAATTAGCATTTACTTTGTCAGCATATTGATTGCTTCTTCCTTGGTAGACACAAAAAATACATTCTTACCTTTATTGCTCTCGTAGATGAAATCCTTGAGGGGTTTACTTGTATAGCGAGAGTAATCTCCATAAATTGCTATACGTCCACCGTAGTTAGTGTATTTTTGGAGGATTTCACCCGCAAGACCTGTGCTGAGGATGAAGAAATCCTCAACGA
>JAFZET010000034.1 GCA_017560565.1 Clostridia bacterium
GAAAAACTGTGCCAGAATCGTCAGCAGCAGACCGGACAGCAGATCATCCTGATAAGATCCGGAACTGTCGCTGTCATAATATTCCAGCAGCTTGTCCACCTGTTTCAGAATTCCGGCACCATTTGGCAGATACAAATAGGAAAAGGGAGTTCCATTGTACAGAAGCTTATAAGGACAGAAAAGCTCAATCGGCGGAAATCCTGATGAGCCTTTTTTCATTGGCTGGATTCTTTCCCGTAGATTGGAATGTTCCATAGTCAGATCAAAATAGATCCAGGTAGTTTTTGAGCTGCCGATGCTTTTGAGCTGATAAGGCACACCTGCACTGATGATAAACACAGCATTCTGCGTCACCGGAATCGTCTCACCGTCGACTGTAAATTCAGCTTCTCCTTCATGGATACATACCAGACGATGTTCATACGGAAGAACCACTTTTTCATGGAGCATATTTTCCGAAGCCAGGGCAAACCGCAGAAAAGGCCGGACTTGGGATAAAGGTAAGTTCATGGAAATCCTCCTGCCAGATGTATGCATGTTTTATTCTGTTTTTTATTATATCTGAATCGTCCGATTGAAACAACCCTTATATGCACACAAAAGGTTTGAAAAAGAAGCCAATTCGAGTGATATGCACGGGAGATCTGATGAAGCTTGTTGGAATGATTATATGATAACCGTGCATATCGAGTGTAAAGATTAGGTACTCTGTACTTTAGACTCACCTCCTCCCAGCTTCGCACAGAAAATTTCGCAGCAGCTCGTTTTCCATTCGCAGTTTCACAAGTTCGTTGTTTCGTTTTGTTTCTTCTGTTTCTGCTGTGTAATCTTTTCGCGGGCGGTCTTTAGGAGGCGGTAGGTAACCGTTTTCGATTGCGCATTTTTTGCGATTCTGCCGGGCTACAAGCTGTTTGATCCGATACTTTGTCAGTCCATAGCGTTCTGCTATTTGCCGATTCGTTTCGCCTGCTTCTTTTTGCCGGAATACCTCTTCTGCGAGTAGTTCCATTTTGGTGTATGTTCTTGTCATGAAAAAACCTCCTGCTGTAGTTATATTCTACAACAAGAGGTTCTTTGGGTCACTAGCGGTACGTCCTGTCAGAGAAAACAGACTGTGTACCTCAGATCACGATGGCAGCAGTATTCTTGCCTTCTTTGGAGAAACGCCACTGTGTCGGGTATGTGTGTCCGTTTTCGGTCACTGTGATATCATAATCCCCATAGAATCCACGGAGCTGTGCCGTGCCGTTGCGGACGGGAAGGACTGCATCGGTGTGCCATTCCTCCCGTACCAGTTTCCGGAGCCGCTTATAAGCCGGTTTTTCACTGAGATCGAACCGGAGCAGAGCACCGTGATACACATTTTCACCCTGGGTCATATTCCCCTGTTCTGCCCGGAAGGCATATCCGTCTACTACGTTCCAATAAATAATGGCTTCCATAGCGGGATGAGAGAAGAAGGTTCTGTATACGCCCTCCAGCAGATCGGCTTGGATTTCTTCGTCTTCCGGATCGCCGGAATAGGCAGGGATGGTCATTTCCGTGATCTGTTCCGCCAGTCCCAGACGGGCATAGTTGTCCATGAGACGATACAGTCTGTCGGGATTGTACCGCTGGATGGCCAGATTCGCCTCCGAATCCCGGGAGAAAAAGCTGTGGAACTGCATCCCGATGGAATCCAGATGGGTGATCCCGTCACGGAGAAGCCGTTCGATCTGCATATAATACAGACAGCGGTCATTGTAGGAACCGGGATTCCAGATCTCATAATCATTGATGATCAGCCGGTTATTCGGGAAATACCGGTCAGCCATCCGGTAACTCCAGTCCAGAAAATCGTTTTCGTAATAGAATCTGGACAGTCTGGAGTCGATGGACTGCAGGGTTTCGTTGGTCACTTCAAAGGTGGGGATCACATCAGCATATCGTTCTGCAATCTCCCGGAACCGTTTTTCCAGTTTCCGCTTATGTTCTGTAACGGTATCGTTTTTTACCCAGGCGGGGGTAAAACTATCATAATTCAGACAGTGGCACTTGGGTTCGATCCCTTTTTCCAGACAATACTGCACACAGAGATCCGGTGCAGGACGGCGATA
>JAFZET010000324.1 GCA_017560565.1 Clostridia bacterium
CCCTTCCTGCAGTATCCTCTGGCTGCCAACCTGTCCGCTCTGATGGACGGCAAGCCGGTTTACATTGAAAACGACGCCAACGCAGCAGCCAAGGCTGAAGCTATGGCAGGCGTTGCAGCAGGCGCTCCCATCTCCGTTATGATTACCCTGGGTACAGGGCTTGGCGGCGGCATCGTGATCGACGGTAAGGTTTATACCGGTTTCAACTTTGCCGGTGCTGAACTGGGTCACATCGTTATCGAAAAGGGCGGCAGAAAGTGCTCCTGCGGTCGTCTGGGCTGCTGGGAAGCATACTCCTCCGCAACAGGGCTTGTAAACATCACCAAGGACTACATCACTGCAGCCAAGGCTGAAGGCAAGACCACCGTTATGGAAGAAATGATCGGCGGCGACCTGTCCAAGGTATCCGCACGCACCGCATTCAACGCCATGAAGCAGGGCGACGAAGTGGGTGCTGCGGCTGTTGACGAATACATCAGCTATCTGGCCTGCGGTATCGTAAACATCATCAACATCTTCCAGCCCAACGTACTGTCCATCGGCGGCGGCGTATGCAACGAAGGTGACAACCTGATGAAGCCTCTGCTGGAAAAGGTATGGGGCGAAACCTACAGCAGAGAAGGTACTCCCAAGACCGAAATCAAGATCGCTCAGCTGGGCAACGACGCCGGTATCATCGGTGCAGCCGTTCTGGGTATGTAATCTCCCCGAAAAAACGGAATACTGTACCCTCGTCCTTCCCGGACGGGGGTGCTTTTTGTTTGCTGTCCGCCCCTCTCCCTCTTGAATTTTTTTACTGTCTGTGGTACAATACTGTCAATGTACGACAACGGAGAAACAATGCATGAAGAAACTGCAAAAAACGGAGATCACCTCCTTTGCACTGCACTGCATGGCTATGGCGTTCATGCTCTGTGACCACCTCTGGGGTACCATTGTTCCCGGAAACGACTGGCTGACCTGCATCGGCCGTCTGACCTTTCCCATTTACGCCTTCACCCTCGTGGAAGGATATTTTCATACCCGAAGCCTGAAAAAATACATGGGACGACTCCTTATCTTTGCGATTCTTTCCGAGATTCCCTTCAACCTTGCCATGGGCAGCCGCTTATTTTACCCCATCCACCAGAATGTGCTTTGGAGCTTTCTCATCTCCCTCTCTCTGATCTTCCTGAACGAAAAGGTGCGGGAGAAAAAGCTGTGGATCCGGATTGCTGCGGGACTGGGCACAGTTCTGCTTGGATATTTTCTGGGAATTGTCACCTTTGTGGATTTCTATCACGGCGGCATTCTCACCGTACTGGTCTTCTATTTCTTCCGCCGGCGGGTCTGGTGGGGATACCTTGGACAGTTTATCGGTTTATGGTATATCAATATGGAACTGCTGGGGGGATATATGTACGAAATCTCCCTGTTCGGTACTGTTTTCCCCCTGATGCGGCAGGGTCTGGCACTCTTTGCGCTGATCCCCCTCTGGCTGTACCGGGGAAAGCAGGGGTATCACAGCCGGTGGTTCCGGTGGTTCTGTTACGCCTTTTATCCTGTGCATCTTCTGGTGCTGGGACTTTTGAAATTTCTATGACACTGAGGTAGTTATGTTCTCTTTTACTTCCCTGCTATCCACTATTGCGACCCTGTTCCTCCTGCTGGTCACGGGGTATATCTGCGGTCGGACGAAGATCGTGGATGAGGTCGCCTCCAAAAACCTCTCCAAACTCATCATCAAGCTGGGACAGCCCTTTCTGATCATCAACTCCCTGATCGGGCTGGAATATTCGGCGGAAAACCTGAAGACCGGGCTGCTGGTGCTCTGTCTTGGGCTGGGGATGCATATTCTGCTGGCGGTGCTGGCTTTTCTGGGTGCCCTTCCCATCAAAGGACTGGACGAGCGGAAGGTGGGAGAATTCTCCATGGTCTTCACCAACTGCGGCTTTATCGGCTTCCCCATTCTGGAGTCCATCTTCGGAGCGGAAGGTCTTTTTTACGGTGCGTTTTTCATCATCAGCTTCCACCTGTTCACCTGGACCTGGGGGATCGCCATCCTTGACAGAAAGCGGGACGACATCCGGCTGACCATCGGCAAGGCACTGATCAATTTCGGTACGATCCCCTCCCTGATCGGTCTGATCCTGTTTGTATCCCGGATCCCCCTGCCGGAAGCCTTCACGGATCTCTCCTCCTATCTGGCAGCACTGTGCACACCCATTGCGGTCATCATCACCGGTTCCAATCTGGCACGCCGCGATCTGAAGAAAATGCTGACCTCCCCCCTGGTATACTATGTGAATCTGTGGCGGCTGGTCATCATTCCCATGGTGGTGACGGTGGTTCTGTGGGCCATCGGCATTCCGGACAATTTTGTGATTTTCGGATGCGTCATGGCGGCCATGCCCACTGCTGCGGTGGCGACCATGTTCGGGGAAATGTACAACATCCAGCCCGGGCTGGCGGCAGAATTCGTAGGCAGCACCTCCGTTCTCTGTACAGCCACACTGGTTCCGGTCATCTCCTTTGCCGCCTGGCTGGTAACGATCTGACCGGTCGGCAGAAAGAACAATAAGGTAAAAATCATCATTTCATGCGATACAGAAAACTGACGGCGGCACTGCTGTTCTGGAGTCTGCTTCTCACCGGATGCGGCATGGAGCAGACAGAAACCGCTGAGCATTCTCAGCAGACAGAAACATTTCCCGCCGAAACGGAAATTTCCAAAGAAACCGAAACGGAAACAGAAACACCGCCGGAGACCGAAGAGATTCCGCCTTCCCCCGCTGTTCCCACAGGGGAAGCGCTGGCAGAGGTCATCCGTGCGCTGCCGGATACACCGAACCTGCGGCAGGCAGATGTGGCGGATGTGATCACCGGCGAAGCACTGGACACCCTGCCGGATGCGCAGAAGCTGGCACTTGCCGAAGCCCTGACGGACTGTGCCGACCTGCTCCTGTGCCGGAATGCCTTTTATGAAATCACCGGTTACACCTTCCACGCCTGGCGGGAAGTGCGAAACGGTGCGGATGCCCCCGGTGCGGATCCGGCGAAAGATGCCCGTCTTGTGTTCACTGGAGACGTATGTCTGGCGGACGACTGGTACAATATGCAGATCTACCACCGGATGGGCAGTGACATAAACAACAACATCGGAAAAGAACTGCGGGACTGGCTGGCTGGTGCCGATGTGACCCTGATGAACTGCGAATGTACCCTTTCCGACAGAGGCACACCCACAGAAGCCAAGCTGTACACCTTCCGGGGAAAACCGGAAAACACGAAAATTTTCACCGCACTGGGTGTGGATATTGTATCTCTTGCCAACAACCACGCCCACGACTACGGCAGAGACGCTTTTCTGGACACCATGGATGCTCTGGAGGAGGCGGGCATTGCCTATGTTGGCGGCGGCAGGGATCTCACCGAGGCCATGCAGTACCGGAGTTTCATTGCGGACGGGATGAAAATCGCTTTTGTGGCGGCTTCCAACGCGGAAAAATGGCGGATGACCCCCGGTGCCGCCGAAAACAGCCCCGGTATTCTGCTGATGTACGACGAGACCAATATGCTTGCGGCACTGGACAAAGCTGCCGCAGAAGCGGATGTGGTGGTTGCCTATCTCCACTGGGGGACGGAAAACTCCACGGAGGTCAATGCGGATCAGCAGGCAAAAAGAGATCTGTTTATTGCCCACGGTGCCGACGTGATCATTGGCGCACACCCCCATGTGCTCCAGCCCTGGGAAATATATGATGGCGTGCCTGTTGTGTACTCGCTCGGCAACTTCTGGTTCAACGGAGAGACTCTGGACACCGCCATCGCTTCCGTGGATGTACGCCTGAGCGACACCGGCGTGGCAGCGGACTGTGCGCTGTATGCCTGTGTGCAGTCGGGTGGGGTCACCGGCTTCCGGGAAGAGATGAAAAACTGAATACCATTTACAACTTAAATAAAAGGAATATATCATTATGCAGATTTCTGAAAGAATCCGTGCCCTGGGCGACCGTGCGGAACGGGATATGACCGATATTTTCAACGATATCGACCGCATTGCAAGAATCAATACCGAACACGTACTGGACTGCTTCCGGGCAGCGGAGGTCAGCGAATCCCTCTTTGCGCCCTCCACCGGCTACGGCTACGGGGACAGAGGCCGGGACGTGATCGACGCTCTGGCGGCAAAAATTTTCCGGGGAGACACCGGCTTTATGCGCCCCCAGCTGATCTCCGGCACCCACACCATCACCGTGGCTCTGTTCGGTCTGCTCCGTCCGGGGGATGTGATGCTGTCCCTCACCGGTATTCCCTATGATACTCTGCTGGCGGTCATCGGCATTACGGGCGAACCCGGTGACGGTTCCCTGAAGGATTTCGGTGTGGATTTTGATCCCATTCCCCTGACGGACGCCGGAGAGATGGACTACTGCGGACTGCGTGCAAAGCTGGAAGCCTACGGCAGCCGGGTGAAGGTAGTACATATCCAGCGCTCCAAAGGGTACGCTGACCGTCCCACCCTGACCGTTGCCCAGATCCGGGAATCGGCAGGAAACGTGCGGAAGATCGCCGCAGAACTGGGCATTCCCGCACCCTATGTAGTGGTGGACAACTGCTATGGGGAATTTGTGGAAACGGAAGAACCTCTGGGCGGCGAGACCGGTGTGGACATTCTGATGGGCTCCCTCATCAAGAATCCCGGCGGCGGCATGGCAGACATCGGCGGATACATTGTGGGGACTCCCCGTGCTATCGAGCTTTGCGGCTACCGTCTGACCTGCCCCGGCGTGGGTCTGGATGCGGGTGCTTCTCTGGGACAGAACCGGAATCTGCTCCGGGGGCTGTTCTATGCGCCGCACACGGTGGCACAGGCTATGAAGACTGCCCATCTGACGGCGTATGTATTTGACGCTCTGGGCTTTAAGGTATCTCCCGCCTGGGACAAGCGCCGCTCCGACATCATTCAGGCAGTGGAATGCGCCACCGGTGAAGGGCTGTGTGCCTTCTGTCAGGGTATTCAGGCGGCATCTCCCATCGATTCCCACGTAATTCCCGAGCCCTACGATATGCCCGGGTATCCTGATCCGGTAATCATGGCGGCCGGTGCCTTTGTGGGCGGGGCTTCCATTGAGCTTTCCGCCGACGGACCCATGCGTGCTCCCTATACCGCCTTCCTGCAGGGCGGTCTGACCTATGAAAGCGCCAGACTGGGCATTCTCTCCGCCGCAGACCGGATCAGCAGAGAGTAAATATAGAATTCCCCGACACCGTTTTATATCAACACCACAGGAGGCATCACAATGAACGAATATCTGCAGTATCATCCGGCGGTATTTGCCGTGGAAAAGGACTATCAGATCCTCTTTATGACCACCACCGACGGAATCGGCTGGATCGAAATTGACGGTCAGCGGTTCACGGACGAAGAATGCGGTCTGCTCCACTATGGAAAGATGCACAAGATCCCAGTGGACGGTGCTCTGCTGGACAGAACCGGTGCCTACACCGTGGTTTTTGTGGAGTATAAGGAAAAGCCGGTGTACTACCCCAAAGGAGAAGAAGTGATCCGGGAAACCTATACCTTCACCCCCGTCACCGGTGACGATTTTCACCTGTTCCAGTTTGCCGACACCCACGGGGCTGTGGATGTGCCGCTGGAAAACTTCCGCCGGTATGAAGAATCCTGCGGCAGGGTGGATCTGCTGTGCCTGAACGGAGACATCAACGATTCCTCCGCTTCCGTGGAGCATTTCAAGGTATCCTTTGCCCTGGCATCCGGTGCTGTGGCGGGAACCCGTCCCGTGATCTACTCCCGTGGGAATCACGACACCCGTGGTGCGGCTTCCGAGCTTCTGCCCGGCTACAGTCCCACAGCGTTCCGGGGCAGCAGACGGGAAACCTTCTGGTCCTTCCGGCAGGGGGGACTGTGGGGACTTGTGCTGGACTGCGGGGAAGATAAGTACGACCACAACATCGAATACGGCGGCACCATCCAGTTTACCACGTTCCGGCACAGAGAAACCGCCTACCTGAAAAAGCTCATCGCCGAAAAGGAAGCGGAATACGCTGCTCCAGGTGTGACCCGGAAAGTGGCGTTCTGTCATGTACCCTTTACCGAAATTTTCAACCACCCCTTTGATGTGGCAAGCGAGATCTATGAGGAATGGATCAGTCTGCTTGGCGAAATGGGCATTGACCTGCTCCTCTGCGGACATATGCACGCCAGCTACGCTCTGCCGCCCCACGCCGAAGGAAAGAAGGACGCCGCATTCCCCACCTTTGTCAGCTCCAACCCGGTACGCAAGGATGAAGACGGCAAGCCTTACTACACCGGCGCCGCACTGGAAGCGAAAAACGGCATTCTGACTGCCTATGTGGTAAAAGACGGTATACGCACGGAGTCTGCGGCATACTGATAGAATCCCATCAAGCCCTCATTTCTGCAGGCAAAGCAGAGGAGGGCTTTTGCCGGGGCTGTCCCTTGTCAAAAACAACAAACCGGCCCCATTCCAATCGAAACATTTATCTAAAATTCTTTAGCGATTTACTTGACTAAAGCGTTAAAGCGTGCTATAATAGTACATCATCAAAAACCATGAGGTAATCTGCGTGAAGGAAACGATTCTGCCGAAGGAAGAGAGAGCGGTGCTTGCCATGCGGGCACTGTACGAGAGCTTCGGATATACCAAATATAAAATGTCCAAATTCGAGGACTATGACCTGTACCGGGAAAACAAGCGGTTTCTCCCCAAGGGGGAAATCATCACATTCCCCAACCGGGACGGACGGCTTCTGGCACTGAAACCGGATGTGACCCTCTCCATTGTGAAGAACGCCAGAGAAGGGGAACAGATCCGGGAATACTACAACGAAAACGTATACCGCACCGAAGACGGGGACTGCCGGGAGATCATGCAGGTAGGGCTGGAATGCATCGGGGATATCGATCTGTACTCCACCTGTGAAGTGATCCGGCTGGCGAAAAAGAGTCTGGAGATTCTCTGCGAGGATTCCATTCTGGATATCTCCCACGGTGCCTTTGTAAACGGTCTGCTGGATGCCGCCGGTCTGCCCGAAGACGGAAGCCGCAGAAAGTTCAATGCCTGCATCGCAGGGAAGAATGCTCATGAACTGTCGGAGCTGTGCCGGCAGTACGGTGTGGACGGAGAAATTGAAGACCGCCTGTGCCGTCTGCTGTCCCTGTACGGTCCTTTTCCCGCTATTGCGGAAGATGCGGCAGCACTGATCATAAACGATGAAATGGAAAGTGCCTATCAGGAGATCGCCGCCATCGACGGATATTTCCGCAGCATGGGCGAAGAGGCTGGTCTGGCAGTGGATCTGTCTCTGGTCAACGATATGCGGTATTACACCGGTGTGCTGTTCCGGGGATATGTAAAGGGTGTGCCCACAGGGGTGCTCTCCGGCGGACGGTACGATGGTCTGCTGAACCGGATGAAGAAGGACGGCATGGGTGCGGTGGGATTCGCCGTGTATATGAACCTTCTGGATCTGTATTTTGATGAAGGCAGAAGCAAGGAATACGACATTGACATTCTGATCACCTACGACAGCGGCACCGACATGGCGGCCCTGTCCCGCACCGTGGATATGCTCATGGGCGGCGGCAGAAGCGTCCGTGTCCAGAAGGAAGCCGACACCAAACTGCGCTACAGAGAAAAATTCCATTACGGAGAAAGGGGGCTGGAGATCCGTGGCTGAGAAACTGGATAAAACCATCAGCATTGCTCTGCCGAAAGGACGGCTGGGCGAAAAGACTTACGCCATGCTGGAAGAGCTGGGCTACGGCTGCCCCGGCGTCATGGAAAACTCCCGGAAGCTGATTTTTGAAGATGAAGCCGCCACCGTCCGGTATTTCTGGGTGAAGCCCTCCGATGTGGCTATTTATGTGGAACGGGGTGCCGCCGATGTTGGTGTGGTGGGCAAGGATATTCTTCTGGAATACCAGCCCGATGTATACGAGCTGACCGATCTGGGCTTCGGCAAGTGCCGTGTGTGCGTAGCCGGACCGGAAAACGTAACCCCCAACCCCGACAGAACCCTGCGGATCGCCACCAAGTTCGTGAACATTCCCAAGTCCTATTATCACGCCCGCAGCCGGGAAATCGAGATCATCAAGCTCAACGGTTCCATTGAACTGGCCCCCATCCTGGGTCTGTCCGACGTCATCGTGGACATCGTGGAAACCGGCACAACCCTCAAGGAAAACCACCTGGAAGTCAAAGAGGAAATCGTCCCCATCAGCGCCCGCTTCATCGCAGGCAAAGCCGCCTACCGCTTCAAGAACGACGAGATCGCCGCAATGAACGCCAAGATTGCTGCCTGGCTGGCATCGAAGCAGTGAGAGGTATGATCCGGGATCACAAACAAGGAGCCAAACCAAATGATTAAGATATACAAAAGCACAGAAATCGCAAGAGAAGATATCGTAACGCGGGAAATGACCGCCGCCGGCGTGGAAGACGTTGTTGCCGACATTATTTATGACGTGCGCAAAAACGGCGACGAAGCCCTGCTGCGGTATGCGAAGAAGTTTGACAGAATCGACATGACGGCGGATGAGCTGATCGTGCCGGCGGAAGAGATCGAAGCCGCATGGGCACAGATGGAACCGGAATTCCGGAAAGTGCTGGAAGAATCCGCCGCCAATATCACTGCGTTCCATGAAAAGCAGGTGAGAAACGGCTTTGCGATCACCGAAAAGGACGGCGTGGTGCTGGGGCAGAAGATCACACCCATCGCCAAGGTGGGGCTGTACGTGCCCGGCGGTACCGCACCGCTGCTGTCTTCCGTACTGATGAACGCCATTCCCGCAAAGATCGCAGGATGTGAACAGATCGCCATGACCACACCTCCCGGACGGGACGGAAAAGTGCCTGCCGCAATCCTGGCTGCCGCAAAAGTGGCCGGCGTGAACCGGATCTATAAAATGGGCGGCGCACAGGCTGTTGCAGCTCTGGCATACGGCACCGATACCGTGGACGCCGTGGATAAGATCGTAGGTCCCGGCAATGCCTATGTTGCGGAAGCCAAGAAACAGGTCTTCGGTAAGGTTGCTATCGATATGATCGCAGGTCCCAGCGAAATTCTGGTGCTGTGCGACGAAACCTGTGACCCCGTTGTGGTGGCCGCCGACCTGCTGTCTCAGGCAGAACACGACAAAATGGCCTCTGCCATCATGGTTACTCCCAGCGAAGCACTGGCGGAAGCAGTGTCCGCAGAACTGGAACGGCAGATCCCCCTGCTGCCCAGAGCGGAAATCGCCCGGATCTCCATCGATACCGGCAGCAAGATCATCATCACGGAAGACTTTGCGGAAGCCGTGGACATCGCCAGCGAAATCGCCCCGGAACATCTGGAGCTGATGTGCGATGATCCCTTCGCATGGCTGCCCAGAGTGAAGAACGCCGGCTCCATTTTCATGGGCAAGAACTGCCCCGAAGCACTGGGTGACTACTTTGCCGGTCCCAACCATGTCCTGCCCACAGGCGGCACTGCCAAGTTCTCCAGCCCCCTGTCCGTGGACGACTTCATCAAGAAATCCTCGTATATTTACTATACCGCAGATGCGCTGGCTGAAGTGGGCGAAAAGGTATACGCCTTTGCCAGCCGTGAACAGCTGGACGGTCACGCAAGATCCGCTGTGGTACGGTTCCGCCGGGATTTCTGGGAGAAATAAACCAAGGGAAATTTCTTATATCTTACATCTGATTTCTTACATTGTACCGGAGGTACACAATGCCTTCTTTCCTTTCCTCAAAATTTGCCGCTCTGGAAGCCTATGTACCCGGGGAGCAGCCCAGAGATAAAGCATACATAAAACTCAACACCAACGAATCTCCCTATCCGCCCGCCCCCGGTGTGCTGGATGTGATTTCCCGTGAAGCTGTATCCGACCTGCGGCTGTACTCTGACCCCACCTGCCTTGCCACCCGGCGTGCCATTGCCAAGCGGTACGGCGTGGGTGTGGAGAACGTGCTGGTGTCCAACGGGTCGGACGAGTCCCTGAATTTCCTGTTCATGGGATTTACCGAGCCGGGTGCCGTGTTTGCCGATATCACCTACGGCTTCTACAAAGTCTTCGGCGACCTGTACGGCATTCCCTATACTGTGATTCCCCTGAATGACGATTTCACCATTCCCGTGGAGAAATTCTGCGAAGCCAAAGGGACCATGTTCATCGCCAATCCCAACGCCCCCACCGGTATCGCCCTGACCACTGCACAGATCGAAATGCTCCTGCAGTCTGACCCCAACCGGCTGGTGGTGGTTGACGAAGCATACGTGGATTTCGGCGGCGAGACAGTGGTGCCGCTGATCGAAAAGTATGACAACCTTGCCGTGGTGCAGACGTTCTCCAAGTCCCGCTCCCTGGCCGGTGCACGCCTTGGGTTCACCATCGCTCCCGCACCGATCATTGCGGCCATGGAAACCCTGCGCTATTCCACCAATCCCTACAACGTGAACCGTCTGACTCTGCTGGCAGGTACCGCCGCCATGGAAGACGAGTCATATTTTCAGAAAAACCGGCAGGCCATCATAGACGCCCGTGCCTGGACGAAAGCACAGCTGGAAGCACGGAGCTTTACAGTGACCGATTCCATGACCAACTTCCTTTTTGCCGCCACGGATCGTCTGGACGGCGGGGAACTGTATGCCGCTCTGAAGGATAAAGGCGTGCTGGTGCGCCACTTCACCTCCGCCCGGATCTGTCAGTACAACCGGATCACCGTAGGTACCATGGCGGAAATGGAAACACTGGTGGAAAAGATCGACGAAATTTTTGCTGAAAAAGGAGTCTGAGCCATGCGGGAAACTACAATCGTCCGCAATACTGCGGAAACGAAAATTGCGCTGTCCCTGAATCTGGACGGCGGTGAAACCGTCATCGAAACCGGCTGCGGATTCCTTGACCACATGCTTGTGCTGTTCTCCCGCCACGGTCGATTCGGTCTGACGGTGAAATGTGACGGCGATACATACGTGGACTATCACCACACCACCGAAGACATCGGCATCGTACTGGGGCAGGCCTTCCGGGAGACTCTTGGCGACATGAAGGGAATCCTGCGGTATGCGCACATCCTTCTGCCCATGGACGAAGCGCTGATTCTGGCCGCTGTGGACATCTCCGGTCGGGCACATCTGTCCTTTGATGCCGCCATTCCGGCTGCCAAAGTGGGCGAATTCGACACGGAACTGGTGAAGGAATTCTTCCTCGGCTTTGTCCGGGCGGCGGGGATCACCCTGCACATCCGGCAGATGGCAGGTGAAAACACGCACCACATCATTGAGGGTATGTTCAAGGCATTCGGACGGATCATGGACGAAGCCACCCGCATCGACGAAGCCCATAAAGACGAAATCCCCTCCACCAAGGGACTGCTGGTGTAATTCAGAATTAAGAAATAAGAATTAAGAATTATGGTGCGGAAGTTTTTTCAGCGGACAGAACCATGGATTCAGATTCTTGATTTCTGAAATTCCTCAGTATAGCGGATATATGTGCGTAAAAAACAATTCTTAATTCATAATTCTCAATTCTTAATTTGTACCGGAGGTACACTATGATTGCAATCATCGACTACGGTGTCGGTAATATATTTTCCCTGTGCAGTTCCTTCGGGGCTATCGGGGAGGAAGCCGTTCTGACCGGGGATCCTGCGGTGGTTCGTTCTGCCGACAAGCTGATTCTGCCTGGGGTGGGTGCATTTGAAGATGCTGCCCGGAAGCTGCGGGAGAGCGGTCTGTGGGATGTGGTCGTGGAAGAGACGGCAAAAGGGAAGCCGCTGCTGGGGATCTGTCTCGGGATGCAGCTTCTGTTTGAGGAAAGCCACGAATACGGCGTTCACCGGGGTCTGGGGCTGATCCCCGGGAAGGTGGTGCCCATTGCGGATGAAGTACCGGCAGGCACCAAGATCCCCCACATCGGCTGGAACGGGATGCACTTCCCGAAAGACAAGCCGGTATCCCCCCTGTTTGACGGACTGGAAGAAGGGGACTGCGTGTATTTTGTCCATTCCTATTATGCATCCGGCTGTGAGGCGGACACCATTGCCATAACGGAATACTTTGCCGAGCTGACCGCAGCTGTGGCGAAAGGGAACGTATACGGGACGCAGTTCCACCCGGAAAAATCAGGTGACATTGGTCTGCGGATTCTCAAAAACTTCGCACAGATGTAATGCCGGCGGCTGCGGGCTGAAAATATGTGTTTTGCCGTACCGGCTGCTGCGCATTGTATGAATATTATTACTCCCTACAGGAAAAGGAGAACATAACCCATGCATATTTTCCCGGCAATCGACCTTTGCGGCGGGCAGGTAGTCCGGCTGTACAAGGGTGACTATAATCAGAAAACCGTATATTCCGACGATCCGGCGGCTTTTGCCCGTGCCTTCTATGAAGCCGGTGCAGAGTATCTGCATCTGGTGGATCTGGACGGTGCCAAGGCGGGCAAGGCTGTGAATCTGGATCTGATCGCCTCCGTGATCCGGCAGAGCCGTCTGCAGGTGGAGGTTGGCGGAGGCATCCGTGACGAAGAGACCATCCGTCAGTACATTGACATCGGTGTGCTCCGGGTGATTCTGGGCACAGCCGCACTGAAGGACCGTCCTTTCCTGACCGCCATGGTGGAAAAGTACGGTGACAAAATTGCGGTAGGCGTGGACATCCGTGACGGCATGGTGGCAACCCACGGCTGGACGGAGACCTCCACGGTTCCCTGCATGGAATTCTGTCACTGGCTGGAATCCATCGGCGTTTCCACCATCATCTGCACCGACATCTCCAAGGATGGCGCCATGTCCGGCACCAACCTGGGTCTGTACCACGACATGGTGGGCAAACTGAAAATGAACATCACCGCATCCGGCGGCGTTTCCTCTCTGGCGGACGTCCGTGCGCTGGCTGCCGACAACCTGTACGGTGCAATCCTCGGCAAGGCGCTCTACACCGGTGACGTGGATCTCCGGGATGCTCTGACGGCGGCTCGTTTGTGAGTGCAAAGTGTCAGATCGGGGGATGCGGGTCGCTTTTTTGAAAATAAAGCCCCACTCAGCTAAGCTGAGTGAGCAAAAAACTTTAAGATGGGTTTTGTCTGGATATAGTTTCTGGCATGATTTCGTATCAGATTTTTTCTTTGTATAGTTTTACCTTAGTTTTTTAAGTCTCAATGAAAGGCTTGTAATCCATGATTACCAAACATATCATCCCCTGCCTGGATGTGAAAAACGGCAGAGTGGTCAAGGGCGTGAATTTTGCGGGGCTGGCCGATGTGTCCTCTCCCGTGAGCCTGGCCAAGTATTACAGCGACAACGGTGCGGACGAGCTGGTGTTTTACGACATCACCGCTTCCGCTGAGGGACGGGCACTGTTCAGCGATATTCTGACGGAGGTTGCCCGTACCGTATACATCCCCCTGACTGTGGGCGGCGGCATCAACACCGTGGCGGACTTCGACCGGGTACTGAAATGCGGTGCCGATAAGGTCAGCGTCAACTCCGGCGCCATCGCCAATCCCGACCTGATCCGGGAAGCCTCCCGCATCTACGGCGACCAGTGCGTGGTGCTCTCCTGCGACATCAAACGGGTGGACGGACAGTTCCGGCTCTTTGCCAAGGGCGGCAGAGTAGACACGGGACTGGACGCCATCGAATGGATCAAACGCGGCGAGGCAAACGGTGCCGGTGAGATCGTGGTCAACTCCATTGACACCGACGGCGTAAAGAAAGGCTTCGATATCGAAATGCTGAAGGCTGTATCGGATGCTGTTTCCGTGCCGATCATTGCTTCCGGCGGCGCAGGCTGTGCCGAAGACTTCGTAGACCTGTTCCGTGCCATCCCCACCATGGACGCAGGCTTGGCAGCATCCATCTTCCACTTCGGCGAAGTACAGATCTCCGACCTGAAAAAACTGCTTGCCGACAACGGCATACCGGCGAGACAAATAAGAAGTAAGAAGTAAGAAGTACCAAGTGCAGCTGATAAATAAAGAGATCAGACAGCGGTAATTGGGTATTCCCCAAAGGTGTTTGATCGCTAACCTATATAGCCCAAACAAAGCGAAGCGCAGCCGCTTATACCAAATCTTTCCTGGCAGGCACTCTCCTGCCAAACCCGAACAGCCCGCAAACGTACTACCCGGCTGTCAGATCGAGAGCGTTCTGCCTGCAGGGACTAAACCGCTGTAATTCGTTTAAAAGTTTTGCCAGGCTTTTTCAAAAGCCGCGTCTCTCCTCCCTGAAAGTTTGTACTACCAAATCACTATAGCCCAAAAAGGAGCCAACAAAAATGCTTACCATAAACGACCTGAAATTTGACGACAAGGGACTGATCCCTGCCATCGTGACCGACTATGAGACCGGCGAAGTGCTGACGCTGGCGTATATGAATAAGGAAAGCCTGCAGATTTCGCTGGAGGAAAAGATGACCTGCTTCTGGTCCAGATCCAGAAAAGAGCTGTGGCGGAAGGGGGCAACCTCCGGCAACCGGCAGCATATCACCAAGATCGTTGCAGACTGCGACAGAGACGCACTGACCGTGTATGTGCGTAAGGACGGTCCCGCCTGCCACCTGGGCAATAACTCCTGCTTCGTGGACGAGTTGTTTATCAATGAAGAAGAAGCGGAACCATTCCAACTGCAGGGACTGTATGACCTGCTGCAGGGACGGAAGGAGCAGATGCCCGAGGGCTCCTATACCACCTACCTGTTCCAGAAGGGGATCGATAAGATCCTGAAGAAGGTGGGCGAGGAATCCACCGAAGTCATCATCGCCGGTAAAGCAGACGACAAAGCCGAAACCATCTACGAAATCGCAGACCTTGCCTACCATGTCATGGTTCTGATGGTGGAAATGGGCATCTCTCTGGACGAAGTGCGGGCTGAACTGGCCTCCCGCCACGTCATCGACCATAAGGTAAAGCAGGAAAAGATGGGCGGAGCGGCTAAGTAAGAATTAAGAATTAAGAAGTACCGGGTGCAGCCGGAAGATGAAGAGAACGGACAGCGGGAAGGCTGGTATTCTTCGGCTGTTATTGTTAAGGAGAAAAATATGGATCTTATTATTTTCGGCGGACAGAGCAATATGGAAGGGCAGACCTCCGGGGTGCCGGAAGACCTGCGTCCTGTTCCGGGTGCCATGGAATACAAACTGAAAAGCCACGCTTATGCGCCCCTGCAGCATCCCGTGGGGGAAGATTTTGAACCTTATCTGGGCGGCGCCTGCTATGGGCTGGGCAATATGGTGCCCGACTTTGTGGATGTGTACCGGAAGTACCGCAAGGTGCTGGTGGGAGCGATCCATGCCGCACAGGGGGCTACCAACATCGACCAGTGGAACCCCGACGGTCCCATCTATCAGAAAGCCAAAGAGAAAATCGATGACTGCCTGAAATATTACCCGCCGGAACCCATCGAACACAAGTATTATGTATGGCTCCAGGGCGAATCCGATGCCATCCGGGAGCTGCCCGAGGATGTGTATCTGGAAAAGCTCATCGCCTATAAGAATTCTCTCAAAGCCGACTTCGGCATCGAAAAGTTCGGCATCATCCGGGTGGGATACTTCTGCTATGATACCCCCTGGAAGGACGAAGCCATCATGCGGGCACAGGACAGAGCCTGTGAGATCGATGAAGACTTCATCATGCTGACCCGGATCACCGCCAAGCTGTCCTATGACAAGCGGTTCCTCAATCCCCAGGCAAGCGGTCACTACGACAACACCGGTCTTGCCGTGATCGCCGCCGAAGCCGCCAGAACCCTGGGTATGTACGCCATGGGTCTGACCGCCGAATAACATGATGCACCGGCAGAGCATTCCTGCCGTACATTCCAACTGCACACACACCGGACAGAACGGCATCTGTCCGGTTTTTCTTTGTCCAGCCATGCATACGATAACCGGAATGCCCCCTCCTTTCCGGACAGAATGCCAATATTTCCCGAAGAAAACTTCATTTTTCCGCCGGATCTTACAAAGTTCTGTAAATGCTGCCGCAAAAATACACTTTAGGCACTTGACGAAAATACTTTCATACGTTATAATATATACTGAGTGATTTTCAACCTTGCGAATTTTTTCCAAAGCCGGGTATTTTTCCGGCAGTATTCTGACATAAAGGAAATACATACGCTATGCATACAAAATTTCCCCGGCACCGCTTCCGGTGGATGCTCCGTGCACTCAGTGCCGGAATGGCCGGAATCCTGCTGACCCTTTCCGCCGCCGCTCTGCCGGTGATCGATTCCGCTGCACTTCTGCGGGAAACCCTCAGCAAAGTCACCATCCCCAGTTCTGTCCGCTCCGGTATGACCCTGTCTGCAGACGATGCGGCTATACGCCTGTACTATCTGGACATGATCACCGGTACCGGCACCGAAAAGGACGGCAGCATTTCCTTTGACCTGCAGCGTGACCTGACCCGCCTGGAAGCCGTTGTCATGGCTGTCCGCCTGATGGGTATGGAGACCGAGGCTCTGAGCGGCAAATATTCACACACCTATACGGATGTGCCCGAATGGGCTGCCGGATATGTGGGGTATCTCGCCTCCTGCGGACTGCTGGAAGCAAACACCGCCGGTCTGTTCAATCCTTCCTCCCCCGCCTCTCCCGCCTCCTTTATGAGCTATATGCTGTATGCCCTGGGGTATCGTATCCAGAGCGGCGACTACAATCTGCTGTCTGTTATGACCCAGGCCCGTGCCGCAGGGATCTGCCAGACCGCCGATGACCAGCCCCTTACCCGTGGGGACGCCATCGTTGCCATGTACAATACCCTGCGTGCCAACAGAAAAGGCTCCTCTCTCCTTCTGTCCGAACAGTTGGTGAAGGATGGCAGAATGGCGTACACGGATGCCGTATTCCTGCTGTGGAGCACCAATAAAGAAGAAATCAAAACCTACCTGGACGCCATGGGCTACTCTTCCGAATGGATCGTCCCCAACGGTTACTATACCATCCGTGCCGCCGATGGATCCGATCTGGTCATGAATGTGCTTGCCGATGGTCCCAACCGGGATACTGAAGGACTGGGTGTATGCGTCTGGTCAGGTACCGGCGACATCAGCCAGACCTATCGTCTGGAACGGACGGAACGGGGTACCTACCTGATCTATGCTGCCTGCAGCCGGGGCGGGTTCTACCGCCTGTTCGGACTGGCACGGAACGGCAAGAGCATCGGTATTTATCAGCCTACTTCCAAAAATGCGCTGGAATTCACCATCCGTCACGAAGACGACGGTACATGGCGCTTTGTTGCCAAGGGAAAGAACGGACAGGATCTGTACCTGACCAACACCGCCAAGTGGGGCAGCGCCCTCCAGCTGACGGAGCTTGCCGATGACCGCAACACCACCTGGGTTCTGGAACGGCATGGCATCACCAACAGTGCCGGTCAGGATCTGGCTCTGTTCCCGGCGGATTCCATGCGGATCACTCAGACCGCTTATGATACCTATTCCCACATGCGGCAGAATGCGCTGGATATGCAGCCCACCAACAGCATGGCCTTTGCCCCCTTCAATGCACAGATCGTGCGGATGGATCCGGGGTACGGTCCCTGCAACGGCGTGTGGATCCAGTCTGTGGACAAGGTTCGCTATGCGGACGGCAGTTATGACTACATGACTGTGCTGTTCATGCACGACGACAACATCTCCAACCTTTCTGTCGGTCAGATGCTGACCCAGGGCGAATATTTCTACCAGAGCGGCACCACCGGCAACTCCTCCGGTGCCCACATCCATATTGCCGTATACCGGGGACAGTACCGGGACGATATGGAATTTGCCTCCGGGGATGTCTACGCCAAGGATGCATTCTTCGTTCTGGACGACACCGTGATCCATAACGACTACGGTATCGAATGGGTTTCCGTCAGTGCAGCAGACTGAAGCGTTTCCATTATACATAATTTTCAGGAAAACTCCGGTATCTCACCGGGGTTTTCTTTTTCTGCAAAATAAAAAGCCGCGGTTTTCTCTCCTTTCCGGGAGTACCGCGGCTTCTTTGGGTCAGATCACTCAGATGGATTCCACTGCTTCTTCGTCTTCGCCGTCTTCATCGTCCTGACAGCAGCAGATGGGTTCGTATGCTTCACATTCGTCTTCAAAGTATTCTTCGTCACAGCCGTCACAGTCTGCACAGTTGCCGTCGCAGTCAAAAGTAATCTTGAAATACTTCTTGAAAATGGTGTACGCCACTACGATCACTGCAGCGATGCTTACGATGGCACCGATGATCATGAAAATGGTCTTCAGGGAACAGCACTTCTTGTTTTCCATACTATTTACCTCCAGTATCCCGGAATCGGGTTTGATATACAGTTCCGCCGCTTTTTCCATAAAACGGAAAAAGGATTACAGGATAAGTATACCACAAAAATGCAAATTTGCAATAGCCAAATCGTGAAATTGGTATGAACATAGAAGTTCAGGAATAGTATACCGTGTTTCCGCCGGATTTATACCCCTGTTCTCACTTCCATATATCGTCCAGCAGTACCGCTTCGTTCTCCGCATATCCGGCGGACAGATCCCAGATATGCTGGTTCCGGCTGCCTCTGAACCGGATGGAAAGGTCTCTCTTGTCTTCCTCGAACCGTCCGTCCACCAGATACCGGGTCACAGACAGCAGTTCCCGCACAGCCCCGTCCGTTTCCGCCTTTTTCCGAAGCTGGTCTATGGTCCAGCCAGAGTAAGTCATCACATCCAGTCCCCGTTTTACGGCACACCGCCCCACTTCCGCCAGCTCCTTTGCCCAGAGAAAAGGCTCCCCGCCGGAGAAGGTCACGCCCCGGAGCATGGGGTTTTTCACCAGAGTTTCCCAGATCCGCTCTGTAGTGGTGGCAAAACCGCCCTTCGGATCATGGCTTTCGGGATTGTGGCAGCCGGGACACCGGTGAGGACAGCCCTGCACAAAAACCACAAACCGGAGCCCAGGACCATCCACAATGGACTCCCGGATGATCCCGTACAGGCGGATGGGCAGCACAGCGGGACGAACCGCCGGATCCGGCGAAGACATGGCTTCCAGACGACTGACAGTGATCGGATCATATACAGACATGAGACTTCCTCCTTTATGTGTTCCTGACAGGTAGACTAACAGTATACCATGACTTACCGGAAAATGCAAGAGCAGTACGGAAATCCCGACCCATGGATTTTCCCTTGACAAAACTGCCGTCAGATGGTATCATATATTTGATATAATTTGACAAACAGTACAGAAAAGAAAGGATTGAAAACGATATGCTTAAAAAGAGAATTCTTGTCATCAGCAGCGCCAATATCGACTTTGTACAGCGGATGCGCCGGGTACCCTATTCCGGCGAAACCGTCGTGGAGCAGGGCATCGGATACAGCTATATCCCCGGCGGCAAGGGTGCCAACTCCGCCATCACATTTGCCCGTCTGGGTGCGGACTGCGTGTTCGCCTGCAAACTGGGGAAGGACTCCAACGGCAAGCGGCTGGCTGCCATGTACGCCAAGGAAGGCATCGACACCCGGTATATTCTGGAAGACCCCGAAG
>JAFZET010000325.1 GCA_017560565.1 Clostridia bacterium
CCGCCAGAGCATGAATATGTCATCACGGAGTGTATCGGTCAGGTATTCCTCGGCGGCAAGGTTAAAATACGGATCTGTGCTTTTGTTTCTGATGATTATCATTCTCTGTACCTGCTTTGCTTGGTTTTTCTGCCTGGCATACCCGATTCCGCAATAGTGAATACGGGGAGACGTGCAAAATTTTGCGGGTATTCCCGATCAGTTGTCCCAGAAGAAGATCCCCCGTCCTCCGCCGGTGATACCGCCGTCTTTCATATAGGATTTATAGGCCCTGCGGATAAAGCTGTCTTCCGGATAATCGTCATAGCTGCCTGTGAAATCCATATCAAAGATACGCCATGCATTGCGGTGTTCCCCTTCCGGCTCATAGGAGAACTGAAATATATCGAACCGATCCATAAAACGTCTGACATTGGATCTTTCATGCAGAATCTTATAGTGGACATCCGACAGAAGCCAGCTGCTGCAATGGAACACCACCGGTGCGCCGTTCAGTCGGGGACGGAAAAATTCCGCACCTCGGGCAAATGCATCGTCGCAGTTTTCCGGACTGAAGGGGGTCAGCGTACGGGGAATGTGCATATTGATGACCTTGTCACAAGGAGAAAGGGATCTGCCGTCTTTTTCATACGTCTGCCCGAAGTCGATGATCTCAAACTGCAGTCTGCCGAAGGCAAATCGGGTCATATTGAAGAAACCGCCGAACCAACCTCCCACAAAGGTACCGTGGATCCCCTTTACCGCCTGACATTCCCACAGCTTCCATTTCAGGTCACACATACTGTCAAACCATATACTGTCCGCAATACCGTTTTCAGCGTAAAGGCGGCGCAGATGCTTTGCGTAACAGACATACAGAAGAAGATGGGCACTGTAGATGTGTACCCCGGCAAGCTCTCCCGCCTCCTTTGCCTTTTCCAGATACCGGGAATAGTCCAGATAGATATTGTTTTCGTAATCGTTTACACATTCCTCCCAGATTGCGCCGGCTTCGGGATGTGCAAGAATCTTTCCAAGTTCTCCGCACAGAAATTCCGTGGCTTTTTCGTCAAAGCCGATCTCCGTCATAAAACTGCGTGCGTATGCAACCATATCATGTTCCTCCGTAAAATCAGGATGTTCTTATCAGTATTATACAGCATCTGTGCCGATTGTGCAATTCTGTTTTGTGTTTTTCTCCGCTTCAAAACCATTTTTTGTATGTTCTTTCATTGACTATCCCTCCCGGTCATGCTATAATCAAAATGGAAAGATTTCTGTTGTTTCCGGAGGATATTTTGGAGTCATACAAACTGCTTATGGAGCTGAACCGGAAAGAGATTTACGGGGAAGCGGGTGAACAAAACCTGTTTCGGGAATTCCTGTACGCAGGGGGAATGCTTCGCTACGGGGATCAGTGTCCTGCGTTTTCTGGCGGCGGTCTGTCCGGAGGATACTGAACGGATCAACAGACTTCTGATTCCTCTTGGGGAAGCCTTTCTCTCATTCGGCGGCGGACAGGCAGCGGTTCAGCAGGGGATTCCTCTGTCCTATCTGCTGATGGCGTTTACGGATCTGCGGAATGCAACGACCGAAGAACTGATCCGCCAGAAAAAAGACTGGCTGCTTACACTGCTGGGCAGAGGATGGATTACGGGAATGCTGTCAAGCGGAAAAACTTCCAAAGGGGACACCTACAATCTCCTGTGAAAATACATTCTCAGAAATGCGATCGGGATTCTTCCGGAATGCAGAGATGCGGCTTCTTATGAAATTTACATAAGCGATACAGACGGACGCTGCTGGTGCCGGATCCCATAAGCGGTACCGTGTACATACCATTGTCCGGCGACAAAAACAACCGAAAAGGAGTACTATCATGAAATCTTTGTTCCTTCTCAGGATTCTGAAGATATCTGGGATTCTGATCATCGTTCTGCTTCTGATCCTCCTGCTGGTGGTTCTGCCCATCGCATCTGTGAAGGTATACGATTCCGTTTTCAAGGTGCGGATCCAGACCAATCCCAAAGACGCATTCACAGCGGCACATTATGATGGGCTGACTGTGGAAAACGTGTCTTTTTCCGCTAAGCAGGGGCATACGCTGGCCGGGTATAAATACCGGATGGAAGACACGGACACGCCCCGTGGTGTGCTGGTGGTGGCACATGGTTTCGGCGGCGGCGGACACTGCGGCTATATGCCCCTGATCGCCTGGTTTGCCGACCATGGGTATCTGGTGTTCGGATATGACGCCACAGGAAACGACAACAGCGAAGGGGATGTTGTGGGCGGTTTCCCCCAGGGCGTCATGGATCTGGATTATGCCATCCGTTATGTGAAAACAGACAAAGCTTATGCGGGGCTTCCCATCTACATCATGGGGCACAGCTGGGGCGCCTATTCCGTGGGTAATGTACTGAACTTCCATCCGGATGTTGCCGGAGCTGTCATGTTTGCCGGATTTGACTACACCAGCCAGATTCTCCGCCAGCAGGGTGAGGAGTATGTGGGCGATCTGGCAGGGCTGATGATGCCCTATGCCAAGACCTATGAATGGCTGAAATTCGGGAAATATGCGCTTGCCAGTACCACAGACGGGATCGAGGCTTCCTCCGCCCATGTGATGATCGTTCACAGTACGGACGATGATACGGTTCATTACGACACCGGATACGAACCGCTTTACGCCATCCACAGCGGCAATCCCCGGGTACATTTTGTTTCCTACACCGACAGAGGGCACAACAACCTCTATTATGCGCCGGAAACCATGCAGTACCGTGCCGGTCTGGGACAGGACTATTATCAGTTTTTGTCGGAAAGCGGGCTTACGGACAATGACGAGAGCAAAGCTGCTTTCCGGGATACGCTGGATCTTTGCTTCTGCTACGGACTGGATGAAGATCTGATGAAACAGATTCTCGCCATGTTTGAAGAAGCCGCCGGGTAACACATCATCCCGCCGGTACACTAATAAGAAATCCCCCAAAATACTATACCCAGACATACGCCGGAACCGGCATCGGATCTGTCTGCCATACCATCACTGCCGGAATCGGAGGACACTTTTTCATGGATGCTGCTCAGAATAAATTTATCCGCATGACCACGGAACCCGTCAACAGGCTTGTCTGCCGTCTTGCCGTTCCCACCATCATTTCCATGCTTGTCACATCGCTGTACAATATGGCGGACACCTTTTTTGTCGGTCAGGTGGGCACCGAGGCTACCGCCGGTGTGGGACTGATTTTTCCGGTGATGGCTATTATTCAGGCTTTCGGCTTTTATTTCGGACAGGGTTCCGGCAACTTCATTTCCCGTGCCCTGGGTGCACAGAAAAAAGAAGAAGCGGAAACCATGGCAGCCTCCGGATTTTTCTGCTCCCTGCTGCTCGGCTGTGTTCTCATGCTGGTGGGACTGCTTTTCAAGTCCCAGATTCTGACACTTCTGGGTGCTTCATCCTCTACGGTTTCTCCCTCAACGGTTGAGTATGCCGATGATTACCTCACATGGATCCTGATCGGCGCACCCTTTACGGCAACCTCGTTTGTTCTCAACAACCAGCTTCGCTTTCAGGGGAATGCGATGTTTTCCATGATCGGTCTGGTTGTCGGCGCTGTCCTCAACTGCATTCTCGACCCGGTTCTGATCTTCGGACTGGATATGGAAGTCACCGGTGCGGCACTTGCGACCATCATCAGCCAGTTTGTCAGCTTCTGTCTGCTGTTCATCGCTACCCAGCGCAGTGACAGCATGAAGATCCGACTCCGCTGCTTCCGTGCAGGTCTGTACTGGCAGAAGGGTATGTTCACCGCCGGTGCGCCCGCCCTGTTCCGTCAGGGGCTTGCCAGCTTTGCTACCCTTGCACTCAATACCGCTGCTGCCATCGGTGCGGAACCTGCCATGGCTGACGCCGCCATCGCCGCTTTCTCCGTGGTGGGCAAGGTCATGATGTTTGCCTTTTCCGCCCTGCTTGGCTTCGGTCAGGGGTTTCAGCCGGTATGCGGCTACAACTACGGCGCAAAAAAATACGACAGAGTCCGGGATGCCTATATATTCTGTCTCAAGGTGGGCGGGCTTTGCCTGTTTGTATTGTCCCTTCTGGGGTTTATCTTTGCGGAACCTGTTATTAGTCTGTTCCGTGACGACCCCAATGTTATTGCCATCGGTACCGTTGCCATGCGGTGGCAGTGCTGTACCTTCCCTCTGATGACGGTGGTTGCCTGCACCAATATGCTCTACCAGAACATCGGTCGTGTAGTAGGTGCCACACTGCTTGCCGTTGCCCGTCAGGGGCTGATGTTCATACCGGTGGTGCTGATCCTGCCCCATCTGTTTGCGGAACCGATCTGGGGGGTATACCTTGCCCAGCCTGCTGCGGATCTGTTTGCCTTTGCACTGGCAGTTCCTCTTGCAGTCCGGATGTACCGGGAGCTGAAACGTCTGGAGACGCAATAAACCGTTCCGACGGTTCTCTTTCCGGCACCGCCAAACACAGATTTCATACAAATCCACCCGTGACTGTACCGGTCAGCCGCACATCTGATAGAATCTATTTTCAAACATAAAGGAGATTTTGACATGAACAAGAGAACCTCTCTGCTTCTCACCATGTGTCTGCTTATCGCCATGCTTGCAGGCTGTTCCGGCGGAGATGCGGAAACCTCTGCACCGGAAACCGGAACTTCTGCCGCAGAAACCACTTCCGGTGAAACCACTGCGGAAGAAACCGGCGTTTCGGATGATCTCAGCGAATACGATTTCGACGGACGGCAGTTTCAGATCGTTTATTCCGAGGAACAGCTGGGACCGCTGTGGCCCTATGCTCCCGAAGAAGAAAACGGGGATCGCCTGAATGATGCCGCTTTTGCCCGCAATATGCTGGTGGAAGAACGCTTCAACTGCAGTATCGGTTACACCAGCACCGGCGGCAATTATCTGGAGGTTTCGGAAGAACTCCGGAAGGCGGTCATGGCAGGGGACAACACCTATCAGCTGGCGATCAATCATATGTACGCAGGTTTCACGGCCGCCATTGCCGACAGACTGCTGTACGATTTCAACGATCTGCCTGCCATCAATCTGGACAAACCCTGGTGGAATCAGAGCATCCGGAAGAATCTGGAAGTGGAAGGGGTACTGCTTACCGCCGTCAGCGATCTGATTTACGGGTACTATGATGTTATTTACTTCAACAAGGACATCATGGACGATCACGGTATCGCATATCCTTACGAAAACGTACATGACGGCAGCTGGACCTGGACCTATCTGGCGCAGATCACCAAGGATATCACCCGTGATCTGAACGGGGACAGCAAACTGGACGACAAAGATGCCTGGGGCTTTGTCATCGACAGCAATATTTCCACCATGACCCGTCTGATCCATTCCAATGGGATGGTTATGGCTACCATGGATGAAACCGGACGTCCCACCCTGGACGGAATGATAAGCGATAAGATGCACACCGTTGTGGAACGCTATTATGACTTTGTGTGGAATGACGACCGCTGTTACTATGCAACAAAAACCGGCACACTGGACATTGCGGATATGTTCCTTCAGGGCAACAGCATGATGATGCACACCCAGACCGTCAAGCTGCCCACCCTCCGGGATGCGGAATTTGCTTTCGGTATCGTACCTCTGCCCAAGTATGACGAAGCGCAGGAGGGCTATTATTCTCTGGCAAGTACCCAGATGCTGCTTCTGCCTGCCAACATGGAAGATCCCGAATTCACCGGCGTGATTCTGGAAGCCCTTTCTGCGGAATCCTATCGTCAGGTGGTTCCCACCCTGTATGATGTGGTATATGAAAACAAGCTCCTGCGGGACGAAGAATCCAGAGATATGTTCAACATCATCCGCGGCACTCTGGTATACGACTACAACTGGAACTACGGCGACGGTAACGATATGAGCTATCTGATCGGCAGAACCGTAGGGGAAAAGAATGCGGATCTGGCTTCCTATTTTGCCGCCAAGGCTCCTGCTGCCCAGCTGAATCTGGACAAGGTATATGAAACCATCGTAGACGGTTACGCTGACTGACATTTCTGACAGAGAGGATACAACCATGTCTGAAAAAATGCTGAACAATCCCCTGATTCCCATGATGGCCATCACAGGGGATCTTACCCGTGAGCAGATCGAAGTCATCCTCCGGCGATATCTGGAAAAAGGGATCACCCAGTTTTTGATGTACCCTCGTGACGGATGCGATGTTCCCTATATGTCAGAGCGCTGGCTGACCATCTGCGGAGATTTCATCGAAACCGCCGCTTCCCTCGGAATGGAAGTCTGGCTTTATGATGAATTCAACTGGCCGTCCGGCACCTGTTTCGGAAAAGTGATGGAAGAAGATCCGGCATTTGCCGCACGGTATGTCATAGTGGAGGACGGAGAGTGCCATATCCGGGAAACTCGCTTCACCAATGGCAGAGACCCTGACCGGTACGCCGATATTCTGAATCCCGATGCGGTGGACTGTTTCATCCGGCTGACCCATGAAGTATACTACAGCCGTTTTGCGCCATATTTCGGCACGGTCATCCGCGGTATCTTCACAGACGAACCTTCCTTTATGTACAACACCTACACAGCCGGTCATGAAAAATCCAACGGCGGCTTCCCTTACTTCAAGGATGCGGAAATTCTGTATGCCGAAAAAACCGGTCGGGATCTGTTTGCCGATATGATTACCTGCGAAGAACAGTTTGCAGACGATTACTATGCCCTGCTGGGACAGCGCTTCCGGGAAGTCTATGTGGATCGGCTCGCCCGGTGGTGCACAAATCATGACATTCTGCTGACCGGTCATCTTATGCAGGAAAACGGGATGTTTGTTTCTGTGGCAGCCAGCGGCAACGGGATCCATGCCCTGCGTGGATTCACCCTGCCCGGTATGGATGAGATTCCCACACGCACCGCCATTGACGCCGCCGAATGGGTCACATTCGGTACGGTGCAGGCTGCCATCCGGGAATCCGAGCACGGAGGACTTGTGGAAACCTTTGCCCTTGGTCCTACGGATCTTCCCCCTGCACGGCTGGAACAGATGATCTGGCTGGAAGCCATGTTCAATATTGACCATTATCTGCTGGCAGTTGCCGCTGTGGATGCCAGAGGCAATGTGAAGAAAAACGGCTGGTACAATCCGCTGTGCTATACCAATCCATGGTTTGAAGGATTCCCGGAGCTTGGTATGACAGCGGCAGAAGCGGCTGTGTTTGCCCGGAAAACCATTGCGGCAGATGTCTGTGTCCGTATGCCCTATGCCCTGACCCGCCGGTATATGCACATTGAAGAAAAGCGTGCCATTACCCACAACCGGCTTCATGTTCTGCTCAAGGCACTGACACGGGCACAGTACCAGTGGATTTTGTTGGACGAAGAGGAAGCGGCACCGGACGGTACAGTGGTTCTGGAGATCGATGACAGGGATGGTTTTTCCGTGGATGCCATTATCGCTTCCCTGCCTGTTCGCTCCCGTCGCATTACCGATACCAACGGTGTACTTCCGGACAATCTGTTCTTCCGTGAGTTTACAGACGGCAGTGCCGTGATCCTGGATCTGGAAGATACCGGCACGCCCAGAAAACTGGTGATCCGTCAGAATGATACGGACATGGAGATTCTTTTGAACGGCAGAGGACATATTGTTCTTCCTGCAGACGAAACGCCCATCCTTCCTGTTGAAGCTGTGCAGTCGGCTGTCTCACCGGTATTCCGGCTGTCTTTGGATCATCCCAACACCCTGCGGTGCAGTCTGTGGCAGAACTGTCTCTCCTATACCTTCCGTGTGGAAGAAACGCTGGATGACATCCGGATGCTTTCCAGATGCTATATCCCCGGCGGAGAACTGATGCTGGACGGGAAACCAATACGATTTGATGCCCCGGCAAATGCACTGACACCCGGACTGGCGGAACTGTACCGCTCCTCCGAACCGTTTACTCTGACAGCGGGAGAACACACGGTTTCCATCACCTGTTCTGCCAGAAGCGAGATGTATCTGCCCTCCTGCTTCCTCTGCGGACAGTTTGCCCAGCGATATGAGGGAGATACACCGGTGCTGTACGCTCTGCCCGAAACCGCTGTCGTCGGACTGCTGAGCCGGAATATCCTGCCCCAGTATGCCGGTCGGATTACGATGGAAACGGTTTTGGAAATTCCTGCCGAAGCTGACAGGCTGGCGCTTTCCTGCTGTGATCTGTACACCCGTGTGTATGTGGGCGGCATCCGGCTGGACAAGGAACCTGGCTGGGATCGCTGGCGGATTCCGGAGATTTTCCGAGGACGGAAACTGGCTCTCCGCATCGAACAGTACACCTCCATTGCGCCCATCTTCGGACGGTTTGAAGACATTCATCCGGAACCCGGATCTTATTCCGGCTGGTTCCCCAGACAGTACGAAAAATGCGGCATTGAAGAGATCTCGTTCTGCCTGACCGCACAATAAACAAATATACAAGCACAGGAGTCCGTATCATGAACGGTATCATTTTCGATATACAGCGTTTTTCCGTCCATGACGGTCCCGGCATCCGGACAACGGTTTTTCTGAAAGGCTGTCCCCTGCGGTGCCGGTGGTGTCACAATCCGGAAGGTTTGTCTGCCGGACTGCAGCTGCAGTATTTCCGGGAACAGTGCATCGGATGCGGACGCTGCGATACCCGCAATCAGCTGACCGATGCGGAAAACTGTCCCACAGGCGCCCTGAAAATCTGCGGCAGAACCGTCAGTGAGGACGAGATTCTGGAAGAAATCTGCAAAGACCGGATGTTTTACGGAGATACCGGCGGCGTGACCTTCTCCGGCGGGGAGTGTCTTCTGCAGGCGGATTTTACCGCAGCGGTTCTGACACGTGCCAAAGCACTGGGACTGCATACTGCCATCGATACTTCGGGGGCTGTTCCGTGGGAATCCGTGAAAAAAACACTGTACTGCTGTGATCTCTATCTGTACGACATCAAGTGCATGGATGCCGCCCGGCACAGAGAATACACAGGTACGGACAATGCCATGATCCTGGACAATCTGAAGCGGCTTTCGGAATGCGGGAAGGATATATGGATCCGGATCCCCGTGATCCCGGATTTCAACGACACTCCGGCAGAAATGACAGCCATCGCTGACTTCATTCTGACACTTTCATCCGTGCGCCAGGTCACGCTGATGCCGTATCATACCCTGGGAGCCAGCAAATATGAAACCCTGTCTCTTTCCTGCCAGTATGATACATCAAAAAAAATCACTGATACAGAGTTTGAAGCCTTCTGCCGCATATTTACGGATCG
>JAFZET010000326.1 GCA_017560565.1 Clostridia bacterium
ACAATCCGCTTGCTTTTGAAGGAAGCCTTTCTCCGCTTACCGCTGACAAGGTGTCCCAGATAGGTCTGGTTTTCGAACATCTTCCATACCGTTGTGAGATTCCATTCATACGGATCTTTCAGATATTCCCTACCCGTCTGCTGTGCCTGATAGGCCGCCGGAGTGATTACCTTCCGTTCGGTCAGTACACGGGCGATTTTGTTGTAACCATACCCTTTGTATGCCGCCATTTGGAAGATCTCCAGAACCACCGGTGCAGTAGCTTCGTCGATTTCCAGAACGTGCTTGTCTGACCTGGATTTTCTGTAGCCGTAGGGTGCCTGGGAACCGATGAACTCTCCGCTTTGTGCCTTGGCAATAAACGCCTGTCTGGTCTTCCGGGAACATTCAGCCGGATAATGCTCATTAAATATGTTCTTTATGGGCACCATCAGGTCATAGTCCAGATTGTTCGATGCAGAATCCACATTATCGCCGATGGCAATAAAGCGGATATTCATGGCAGGAAGAATGTCACTGAGGTATGTCCCTACCTGTACATAGTTTCTGCCGAACCGTGACAGGTCTTTCACAACGATGGTATTGATCGCACCGGCTTCTGCATCCCGCATCATCTGTCGGAAGCTGGGGCGGTTGAAGTTTGTTCCGGTGAATCCGTCGTCACGGTAATAGGAATGTACATCGATTCCATTATCCCGGCAGTAATCGCCGAGAATCTTCATTTGGGTTTCGATAGAGATGCTGGTACCATCGTGAGCGTCGTCGTCACTCAGTCTGCAATAGCATCCCGCTATCATTTTGCTCTGCTCTCTGCTGTTCATGTTTTTCCTCCGTTTTTGTTCAGGAGCAAAGCGATTGGATTGACTGTATTATACTATGTTTTTACCTCACAGTCAATCCTGCCGCCTGCTTATGCTGTCATATCCGGTGTGTTTTTCTGTTCAGTGATGGGGTTGGACTGGATCTTCCCGGCGATGTAATCGGTGAACAGTTCTATGAAGTCATCTTCTCCGAAGGTATGGTCTACAGTGATTTTTACTCTGGTAGGTTTCTGTTCTGTTGTCGGAGGTAACTGTTGGTTGGTGTTTCTTTCCATTGTGACAAATTCCTTTCCAAAATATTCTGTGAATTTCAGATTCATATGTATCTTTTCCTCTGTATCTGCGCATACTGATAACGAACAATCTACCGGAATCACTTGACATTGTGTCAGTTTTACGGTATGATATGTTCCATGATCGTATTGCAGTAACCTGTGAGGTCTGCGACCTGGGGAGTTTCTGCGGAAACTCCCTTTTTGTTGCAATCTGTAATCACCAAATTACAACTATCTCAAAATTATTTTCTAAAGCTATTGACTTCCACTCCATTTTCTGGTACAATTACTTAATCGATCCCGCCAGGCCTCTGATTTTCATGCACACTTGGCGGGCCTTTTTCTTGTTTAACCCAGGAGTTTCTCATGAATCCTTATCCGAAAAAGATTCTGTCTAATATAGTCGCAAAAATCCCATTTTGTGACATGGCGGAATAAAATATTTTTCAACTTTAATTTGCGAACTATAATTTACACAAAAAAAGACAACCTCATCGTTGGAATTGGTTGTCCATTTTTCTTCCTCTATGTATTGTCCTGTTTCAGTCACAACAATAAATCTTTATAATTTCTAATAACGTAGTTTGTCTATCAGAACAATCTTCGCAAATTTGGACTTCATAAAATTTTTCATCACATCTTGGAGCAGTAGCTCTCACCTGGTCCATGACCGTTCTTACTACTTCCTCAACGTAAGAATGCCCAAACAAAGTACACTTTAATCCGTATACGGTATCTTCTGAAGAATCAGTTTCAGTAAAATAAGCAATGATCATCTGTTTTTGCTTCTCCGAGAAAACAGAATCTTCGTTAAATATTACCTCAATATTTTGATTTTCATTTAAATTTACATAAGCAGCAGTTATTGATCCGGTTAGTGTACCATAGAATGATTCTACGGCTGCCAATACTGCTCCACGCATTCCTTGGCGATCTGTACATACCGGCGGCCTCTATCCGCATCTCCAAACAAGGTGAGAACTTCTCTCTGCGCCATCTCGAACAGGCATCCGCTGGCGGACTGACAAACCATTCTGAAATATTCCCGCAGCGCAGTTTCATCCAGCGGTCCCGGATTGGTGACAAATTCTGCACGGGGCTTGCTGTAGTAGACCACATTGGTTCCACGGAGATATTCGCCCACCTGTGGCTCATTGTTAAAGGGAGATACAGACAGTTTACGCAGATTTTTCCATTTGGAAAGATAATCCGGCCAGAGTGCATCTACCCGTTCACAGCAGCCATAGGACAGAAGCCCCATACGCCGGACCAGTCTATCCTGATACGGATACACAAATTCCCCGTATATCTCAGGAGAAACGGCAGTGGTTTCCTGTGACTCCAAAAATCCCCAACATTGTGTGGTTCTGGTCACAGGATCGGCAGGAAGCTCGTTGGTAAAGGCGAAACTCTCCTGATGCAGAGGAGATATTCCCACCGTTGGAATCAACAGGTTTTCAGCTTCCAGAAAATTGTAGTATTGCTCATAGATCTGCGTAGCCATGTCCATGACCTTATGCAAAATTTCCGGACAATCGTACATGGACAGATAGTAGTTTTCCATCCCCATCAGATGCACCAGTGGATTGGTGAGAGAACCTGGCAGCGAAGGCATCACCATACGGACAGGCAGAATATCTCCGATCAACGCCTCCACCCATTCACGATATTTGACGGTTGCTTCCCGATTTACACCAAAAGAACCGCCTTCCAACTGTTCCCACTGTTCTTCCAGATCCTCGATTACCGGCTCAATATGGTAACCGGTATTCTTCTGATCGGGCAGTTTGGTAAGCTTTGGGGAAAGTCCAAAGGGAGATACCCGTGTTCTCCATCTCATATCGAATGTGGGAGAGATAGGGGTATCATCATCAAAAAGTTCCCGCCCCACGGTAGTACAAAGGAGATCATATTCCAACATACGGGCATCTTCTGATTCACACTGCATACGGGGTGTGATGACCTCGTTGACAAAATTGCTGAACAGCAGTCTGACGGTGGGAGATTCCCGTTTTCCTGTTTCCAGCGCCTTCCATTGCTGCAGAATCTGTTCATTTCGTGGACTGAAAGCGTACTCCTTCTGCTTTTCGGCAAGCTGCCGCAGACGTTCTCTGTCCTTTAGGGTAATTTGTTTCATAGTAGAATCTCCTGCATGAAAGAACCAATATATCCGTTTTAGGTACGACCAAATATTTTCCGTTCAAAATCACGAGTTCTTGCGATGGCAGCAGGCAGCATAGCAAGTGCATCCGTATCCCCTTGGTAGGCATCCCACAAAAGCTGACCTTCTGTAAAGCAAAGTTCATCGTGTATCGGCAGATACTGCTCCAGCAGGAAGATACTATATTGTGTCAGCCGGTATGTACCAACGATATTGGGAGTTGTACCGTCATAACAATCTACTGCTGTTGAATAACCGCCGCAGATTGCTTCCTTGAAGCCTTCAAAGGAAGGATCCTTCGCAAATACGAGTGTCCATGCCATGTTGAAACAGTCACCCATCCGTCTCCAGGTCATGTGACGTATATGAGCGTCGGAACAACCAACAATAGGCATATACACGCCTTCTGCACGCATATCATTCCAGAAGGCAATTTGCAGATTGGATTCCATGGAACCGGGATCCTGCCCGCCGAGCACTTCCATAGCATCAAAAATTTTATGTTCTGAGAGATAACGGAGCATTGCGTTACGGGTATTGTGGGCTTCCCAGATCCAGAAAGGATGTGCTGCAATGGCAATGCCGCCTTTGTCATGAATCATATTTGCAATCCATGTTCTCCAAGCCAGATCCATCCGTTCCACACCAAAGGGAAGATCCTCCGGTAAAGTTTCCGCCAGTGCAGCTACCTCAGCATCACATACTTCCTTATTTTTGTCATAGTAAGTGTTCAGACCTATGCCGCCGAAATCCGCGCCGACATTTACCGCATGGATATATGCGTTCGGTACATGAACCTCTTCGCCTTTATACAGGGAGATCCCATGCGGAATATCACGAAGCTTATCAATTGTGATGAGAGAACCGTTAATGAGATGATGATCGGTAATGGCAAGATAGTCAAAACCTGCCTTACGGTACATAGCGGCAACCATAGCAGGATCTTCCGAACCATCCACAGACGGACAGGCATGACAATGGGTATCGCCGCGCATAGGTGTACGGGACCAGAGATCTTCTTCTGCTGCATATACCCGCAGATCCACAAGCCGATTTGGTTTTTCACCAACAGGATCAAACAAAAAGAGTGTATACGTCTGTTCACGTGGGAACATATAGGAGAAATGCACGTATCCATCGTCTTCTGCGACAACAGAGATTCCTTCGTATTCATGAGTACGGCTGATGAGCAAATGAATAGAGGAATTGTTCTCTTCATGGGGAATTACACGGATCAGATACTCCTTGGCGGGAGTCAGCGCATTTTCAATACCACGGCCACGCAGGGTAAATGATGTTTCGCGTCCGACACATACAATGCGCGGAAAAAGTTCATATTCAGACAGACTTTTATGCAGGGATTGCGTTTTCATAGAAGTTTTCCTTCCTTATGCAGATTCTATCCTCTGGACTGTAAGCAAATGCTTTTCAGTGCCCGCATTTATCACGTACAGTTTCCAGAAAGACTTCCAATGCAGCTTCCAAAGAAGTTTTTTTGGAAGCCAATTCAGAAGCAAGTGTATTTTCTTTGGTTATACCAGTATCGAAAAGACCGGTAGTAGCACCAATTGCATTATTATATACATACCCAAAATCCGTAACCGTAGTTTCACGGATCAAATCATACATTCTGGCAGAATCATTATCACGGGAATATTTTGTTTTGAGAGCTGTTTCAAAATAAGCAGGGATTACAGTCTCATGGTTGGATGCGGAAAGCGCTTCCATAACAGCACCGGCAGCATCAACATTTGCGCAGGTAACCGGCATGGCAAATGCATTATGGGTAGTACGGCTGACAGAACGATATTCTGACTGTGCTGTATCATATTTCGGACAAGGAAGAATTCCATAAGCAGATTCCATATCACGGAACTGGCTGACAGCATCATCCATCTGGGCCGTTGTCAGGAAAACATCTCCAGCCATAAACTTTGCTGACAATGCATTGTATACAGCAGCATCTTCAGTAGCAGTACTGGTTACACCAGAATGATATACACCTGATGTAGCATATAACATAGCGTATACTTTATTGCAGACATCCACATTTCGTTCCGATCCAATCGTGAGCACCCAAGTGCCGTCTTCATCTTCTGCATATAAATCGAAACAGGTAGAACCCATGAATCCCTTGGGATGAACCCAGTCATGTACTAACAACCCCAGCTTATCGTCTGCTGTGTATATCCCGTCTCCATTCAAATCCTGAGACGTAATCGTAGTTAGTTCGATTACTTTATCCAGTGTCCATTCACCGTTGTCAACAAGCTCGTAAATATTTCCCAGCTGATAATCGTCAGCAACCTGTACATTAAAATACATACAGAATATGCTTTTCAAATACCCAAGCGAAGCATCACCGGAAACAAAATACAGATGGTCGTCAATGGCCATATTCTCAATATTTTTCAGATACCATGGTTTGGTTACATCAATATACGGATTTTGCAGCACATCCATAAATATGCCTTCCTGCATAAGTACAGGTACATTACCCACCATTAAATCCACCCATGCGTATGTGTCATCTCCGGCCTGGACAGAATTTTTGATGTGATTCATATATTCCTGGCGGACGGATGTCATGTGACCGGGTCTGGGAACTAGAACGATATCTGCATTCAAACGTTCTTCGGTTGCCAGAATACTGTTATACTGTGCATCATTTACGATATCACCGTTCAGGGCTTCCGAGTAAAATTCATTACTAACCTCTTCACGGTACAAAAAACGAACTTGTTCGCCAGCCAGATTTAAGTCGGCCGGCAAATCATCTGGATAGGAAGATTCCGTTTCTGTTTGCTGCTGAGATGTAGTATCTTCTTCAATGAGGGCAACATTTTCTTTTCCGCATCCTGTCAATACGGAAGTTACAATCAAAGCGCAGAAAATCATGCATAAAATCTGTTTTTTCATGATAAAACTTCCTTCCATTTTATTTTTCACCACAACACTGCATCAGCAGTCCATGAAGTGCGATTTCATACTCATGATCATAAGGATTTTCATAATCCCCTCGTACCAGTGCAGCAAAATCCGCCATCATAGCATCCAGTCGGTCATATTCCTCGGATTCCCATTTTTCGGAGTGATCTAACCAGTTTTTTGCCATATCTGCTGTAGTATAGCAGCCATATGATTTCCGACCATTCTCCGTAGCCATTTCCAGAGGTTTGATTTCGATGGTCCCTTTTGTCCCGGCTATTACAAGCTGACGTCTTGCAAAGCCATTGATTTCGATACCGGAAGTCTTTACGAAAGAAACTCCTTTTTGATATTGCAGAAGCGCAAAACCAAAATCTTTGACATCGATATCATCGCATCGGGTATCCATGTTCATGGGAATTACCTGTTCCGGCAGTCCCTGCAATCTGAAAACCAAATCTACCAAATGGCACCCCAGATAATACATCATGCCACCCGGGTGCCGGCTAAGCCATCTCAGTAATTCAGTGTCTGTACGACAATTCATCTGCGCTTCCACAGAGATGATTTCGCCCAGTTCTCCGGCAGCAATTTTCTCATAAGCACGCTGTACTAAGGGATTGAAGCGATACATATATCCGAGATGAAAGGGAAGATTTTTGTCTTTTAGGGTACGTACCATTTTTGCGTATGCTTCATGATCGTAGGAACCTGGTTTTTCGATGTGTACGGCAATACCTTTGTCCGCAAACATCTGTGCATATTCTGTAAGATATTCTTCGTTGGTTTCAATGGCTACCGCATCAAGATCATCCATCTGTAAAAGTTGTTCAACGGTGTACTGCGGAGCATCTTTGTATGGAGATTGGGTTAAATTGTGTTTCCATTCTTCGATAGGTTCTGCAATTCCTACCAGATCGAAGATTTCATTCTGTTTTCGAATACTGATAAAGGTTGTGCTGGAATGGGTCATACCATTGGTGCCAACCTGTGCAATTCTGATTTTTTTCATGATTACTCCTCAAGCAGATCCCAGTTAAATTGTACTACAGGAAAATGCTTTTCTTTTCCCAATCGTCCGTATACTTCTCCGGCTTCAAGCGGTGAATGGGTTTCTTCTATAATCTGTTCCAGCTTAATTCTGCCGTTTGCTGCGAGTTGTAAAAGGGTGCGGATATCATCACGGGAAGTCCAGAGTCCCGGAGAGGATTCCACCTCCGGTCTGGCAACGGTATGTGCCCCGATTAGAGAGATACCGGGACCATGGACCTTACGATAATAATCAATGGTAAAATCAGAATTTCGTGTACAACCCAGCAGGCCCACTCTGCCGAATCTGGCCATGCAGTCCAGTACCTGATCCAGTGCTTTTCCGTTGCCGGTCACTTCGATGGCAACTTTTACACCACCCGGTACGAGAGCATGTACCTGTTCTACAAAATCGAAAGCAAACGGATCCAAAGCAAAGTCTGCTCCCAACATAAGGGCTGTCTGGCGTCTGTCTTCAACCGGAT
>JAFZET010000327.1 GCA_017560565.1 Clostridia bacterium
CCGTTGGGTCCGACGATGACCGTTGCACCGTCGTGAAACTGCAGTACAGTCTTCTCCGGGAAGGACTTGAACCCGTGAAGTTCCAGGGATTTTAAGTACAACTGTCACGCCTCCTGTGATTATTTTCTGTCTGATTGCGAAAATATACCTAATTGTATATTATACCGTATCTGCTCCGGATTTTCAAGAAATTTACGTAATTTTACGGGATATTTTCTTTCGATTTCCAGAATGTTTGCCCTTCTCTGACCGACGGCTTTGGAGATCTCTCCGCAGGGTACCGAAACGGTCAGCTCTGCGCCGGTCATTGCCGGATTTTCCAAAAACAGTGCTTCGATGGCTTCCTCTATTCGGTGCAGATAGATCCTGCTGGCTGTCAGCTCTCCCATAGCCGGATGTACAGGTCCTGCCATACAGGCATCCGGATCATGCAGAGTTTCGGAATCGCACAGACCGATGCGCAGGCATTCCACACCGTGTGCAAGGAATATCTCCAGCACAGCCGAACTCCGTTCCGCCGCCTCTTCCACCGTCAGCGGGGTATATGCTCCGCTTGCAGTCATACGGGCAAGTTCCGTGTGATGCAGTACAATGGTTGGGTAGATCCGGCAGGCAGAAGCGCCCATCCGGCAGATTCTCTCCGCACACTGCCGTTCCGTTTCCGGCGAAGCACCCGGCAGACCAATCATCATCTGTCCCGCCCAGGAAATTCCGGCTTCCCCCAGCATACGACAGGCTTTTTCTGTATCCGCTGCACGATGTCCTCTGCGGCAAACTGCCAGAACCCCGTCATCCATGCTCTGGATCCCCAGCTCTACGGCAGCTACAGTATACCGGGACAGGATACACAGGATCTCTTCGTCAATATAGTCCGGTCTGGTGGACATACGGATGCCGCTTACCCGTCCGCTGTGGACATAAGTCTGCGCCATATCCAGCAGATCCGTCATCAGCCCCCTGTCGATTCCGGTAAAAGAACCGCCGAAAAAGGCAATTTCACAGTCAGCATCCGCAGAAATGGTGGTCAGAGCTTCTTCTATGGTTTTTCCGGCATTTTCCCGGATAAAAGAACAGGCGCCCGAGATGGTGTGCTGGTCGCAGAACACACATTGATTCGGGCAGCCCAGATGGGGGATAAATACCGGTATATTGATATGCTTTTTCATCATGTCCGACCAAACAGAACCAGTGCTTCCTTGGCGGCATTCTGTTCCGCTTCTCTCTTGGAATGGGCACTGCCTTTGCCGATCACATTGCTGTTGAGTCTGGCTTCCACGGTGAACACCTTGGCGTGATCCGGTCCGCTTTCGCCCACCAGAACGTATTCCAGACGCTCTCCTTCCACCTGCTGTACGATCTGCTGCAGGGTGGTTTTGTAGTCCACAAACACGCTGTTGCTGCGGATCGCCTGCAGTTCTTCCTGAATATAGGGCATCAGGAAAGTACGGGGCGCTTCAAATCTCTCGCCGGAATCCAGATACATGGCAGCCAGCAGAGCCTCAAAAGCGTCTGCCAGAATAGAAGGACGGGTTCTGCCGTTGTTCATGGATTCACCGTGTCCCATGTGCATATACTGCCCCAGCTCAATCTTTGCCGCAAACCGGGACAGGGCTTTTTCACAGACCACCGCCGCACGGATCTTGGTCAACTCCCCTTCCTGGATGTCCCTGTAGGATTCAAAAAGGTAACTGCTTACCAGTATGGAAAGCACAGAATCTCCCAGAAATTCCAGCCGCTCGTTGCAGGGGAGCTTTATCCCCTTGCTTCTTTTTTCGTTGGAATAGGAGGAGTGGGTCAGAGCTTCCGTCAGAATCTGCTTGTCCCGGAAGGTATACCCGATGGCCGCTTCCAGTTTGTCCGCCGGTCTGGCTTCCTGAAAGGGCTTGCTGTGTACGGAATTCTTACTGTCTGACATAGGATTATTCGCTCTCCTTCGCAGTCTCTTCCGCAGCCTTGGTACGGAGAGCGGAACGATCGTATTTCTTCATGCGTTCTTCCATTTCATGGATCACGCCGGTTTTCACAAAGGCTTCCGCCTGTCTCACCGCATTCACAATGGCTCTGGCATCGGAACTGCCGTGGGCCTTGATAACAGGCTTCTGCAGACCCAGCAGAGGTGCGCCGCCGTATTCGGAAGCGTCAAAGGACTTTTTCAGCCCCCTCAGGGAATCCTTCATCAGCAGATAGGACATCTTGGTCATTACATTCTGGGTATAGATCTCCTTCAGCTGACCGAACAGGAACTTTGCCATGCCTTCCAGCATTTTCAGCGTGATGTTACCGGTAAAACCGTCTGTTACCAGCACATCACAAAGTCCGGCAGGAACTTCCTTCCCCTCAATATTCCCATGAAAATGGATATCAGGATGGTTTTTCAGCTTCTGATAAGCATCCACCTGCACAGGAGTACCTTTGCATTCTTCCGCACCGTTGTTGAGAAGTCCCACCTGGGGATTTTTCACCTTCATAACATATTCCATGTACAGGGAACCCACAATGGCCCACTGCTCCAGATACTCTGCGGTAACGGTCACGTTGGCACCGCAGTCCATCAGCAGACACGGACGCTGGAAAGGCAGAACCGTAGCAATGGCAGAACGCTGCAGCCCTTTCACAGGGCGGATGATCAGCGAAGAACCTGCATGGAGCGCACCGGTATTCCCGGCGGAAATAAACGCATCCCCGTCTTCCTTGAGCATCCGCAGACCTACACCCATGGAACAGTTCTTCTTGGCACGGAGGATGGACAGAGGATCGTCTTCCATGGATATGGTTTCTTCCGTATGTACAATTTCAATTTTCTTTCCGCTTTCGGGACAGGATTTCAGGCACTGTTCAATTTTTGCCTGATTTCCAACCAGTACGATCTGGGACTGATACATTCCGGCAGCTTCAGCGGCCCCCCGGACGATCTCACCCGGTGCGTTGTCCCCGCCCATAGCATCTATAATAATCTTCATTTTGTTTCTCCGTCAGTATAATATGTCTGCAGTCTGGCAGCGGTTTCACCGATGGTTTCCAGTGCTCTCTGGGCCAGGGCTTCGTTTCTGGCACGCTTGCCGCCCTTGACCTTCCGGTTCAGAGAAGGTACGATGCCGAAGTTGGCATTCATGGGCTGGAACAGGGTCTTTTCCCCATGGGAAATGTACCATGCCATGGAACCGATCATGGTTTCTTCCGGGAAAATGAAAGGTTCCCTCCCCAGTGCCCGGCAGGCCGCATTGACGCCGGCAACATACCCGGACGCCGCCGATTCGATATACCCTTCCACGCCGGTCATCTGTCCGGCAAAATATGTGTTGTGATTTGTCCGCATGGAGTAGTCCTGATCCAGCAGGTCGGGGGAGTTCAGGAATGTATTCCGGTGCATGACGCCGTACCGGAGAAATTCTGCGTTCTCCAGACCGGGTATCATCCGGAAAACCCTGCGCTGTTCCGGCCAGGTCAGATGGGTCTGAAAGCCGACCATATTGAACATGGAGCCTCTCTGGTTTTCCCTTCTCAGCAGGACAATGGCGTAGAATTCCTCTCCGGTTTCGGGATGCCGGATGCCCACAGGCTTCATGGGACCGTACCGCAGGGTGTCTTCCCCCCGTCTTGCCATGACTTCCACCGGCATACAGCCCTCAAAGACCGTGAGCTTTTCACCTTCTTCAAAGTCATGGAGCTTTGCTTCTTCCGCATGAAGCAGGGCGTCATAAAAAGCTTTATACTGCTCCTCCGTCATGGGACAGTTTATGTAGTCCGGATCCCCTTTGTCATATCGGGTTGCCCAGAAGGCTTTGGACATATCAATGGAATCGAAATCCACAATAGGTGCTGCCGCATCG
>JAFZET010000328.1 GCA_017560565.1 Clostridia bacterium
AAGAGCTTTTCGTAGAAGATCTTGTTCTTCTCAAAGGTTTCCCGGATGGTCAGTCCCTTGATGTAGCCGGAATGCACCACCACGGTGGGAATACCCAGAATCCCGCAGGCTTCCACACAGCGGATGGTGTCTTCCGTGAAAGCATCGTTGCTGTCAGCAATGGGTGCGCCCATGGGGGAATGGGACTGAATGAATCTCACGCCCAGTTCATCTGCCTTTGCCTGTACTTCTGCCAGATAGTCCCGCCAGTTTTCACTGTAAACCCCGTCCCGGCGAGCATAGTCGGAACCGAAATTGTAGTCCAGAAATCGGAAGCCCGACTGGTGTATGTATTCCATGGATTTGGTCTGGCTGGGCGTATAGGCACCGAAATCGCCAGTTGTGGTAGCAAGATACATGATGTTTCCTCCTGTTGTGTGATGTGTGTTTATCCGATTCTATCCACCATATTCCGCAGTTTGCCCGCAGCATCGGCGGCACGTTTCAGAAATTCCAAGGGATCCATACCGCCGTACCGTTCCCGGTTGCCGATCTCCAGCATCAGGGAACCTGTGTAGCCGGAGTAACGCAGGGTGTCCGCCACATAACCGAAATCCGCCTTCCCGTCGAAGGGAAGCAGGTGGCTGTCTTCGTTGAATACGGTGGTGTTGTCGTGGATGTGGGTACAGATCAGCCGGCTGCCGAACAGGGGCATATAGTGTCTGCCGGGGGTGAAACAGAATTCGTGGCCGCAGTCCCAGCAGAAGCCCACAGAATCCTGCGGAAACGCTTCAAATGCCCAGGCAATGTTGGCAAGCATCCGCTGGTTCTCAAAGGCGATCTTTACATTCTTTGTTTCCGCATATTCCACCAGCCGGGCAAACCTTGCTCTGCCGGTGTCCGTGATGGAGGGCGGGGTCATGCCGGAGGACAGATGGACAATGGCAACGGGTGCGTCTGCCAGTATACAGTTGTCGATGGTGTGGGTCAGATCCGCAAAGGTGGCATCCCCCTCTGCCCCGTCCAGCCACATATTGTTGATGGTGTTGAAAGGGGCGTGGATGGTTTCGTATTCCACACCGTACCGGGCGCAGAGTTTTCCCACTTCTGCCTGTCTGCCGTCTTCCAGCACGCCGCTGAACATTGCGGTAAATCCTACCGCCGCCATTTCTCTGATGTAGTCTTCATCGGTCAGTCCTTTGACCGCATGGAGATTGATACCGATTTTTCGCATGATATGCCGCCTTTCTTACAGATCGATTTCCAGCCCCACCGGACAGTGGTCGCTGCCCATGATATCGGCATAGATCATGCTGTCCTTCACCAGCGGGAAAAGTCTGTCGGATACAACAAAATAGTCGATACGCCAACCCACATTCTTTTCTCTGGCTTTCATCATGTAGCTCCACCAGGTGTAGGCAATCCGATCCGGATAGAGCTTCCGGAAACTGTCGGTGAAACCGCTCTGCAGCAAGGCGGTGAATTTTCCCCGTTCTTCATCGGAGAAACCTGCGTTTTTGTGATTTGTTTTCGGGTTCTTCAGGTCGATCTCCTCATGGGCTACATTCAAATCCCCACAGTAGATCACCGGTTTCTTTTCGTTCAGTGCGCAGATATATCCCCGCAGAGCGTCCTCCCAGGTCATCCGGTAATCCAGTCTGGCAAGTTCTCTCTGGGCATTGGGGGTGTATACGTTCAGCAGATAGAAACCCTCATATTCCAGCGTGATTGCCCGACCTTCCGTGTCATGCTCCGGAATCCCCAGACCGTACTGCACGGAGAGGGGTTCTTTCTTTGTGAAAACGGCAGTGCCGGAGTAGCCTTTCTTCTCTGCACTGTACCAGTACTCATGATACCCTTCCGGGTGGAAATCTGCCTGCCCGGGCTGCATTTTGGTTTCCTGCAGACAGAAGAAATCCGCATCACAGGCAGCAAAAAAATCACCGAAGCCTTTTTCCAGACAGGCACGGAAGCCGTTTACATTCCATGAGATCAGTTTCATTGAGGTTCTCCTCGGATCAGCGTTGTTTTTTTTCATTATACCACAGCCGGTGTGTTTTTGTACCGTTTTTTTTGAAAAAATCTTCCGGATTTTTTGTCTTTTCCGGAATAGTCTTTGACAAATTCCGCCTTTTGTGATATGATTAAACAAACCATTTTAGAAATCGGAAAAGGAAAATATGACTATGAAAAAAAGACTGCTTCTGTTCCTGCTTGCCATCATTATGATTCTGCAGACTACCGCCTGCACATTCGGAAGTAAACAGGAAACCGGTCCCGTGACGCTTACCGACCAGTGCGGCAGAACCGTATCTCTGGACGAAAGAGCCGAAACCATTGTAAGCTGCTATTATGTTTCTTCCTATGCAGTGATGGCACTGGGACTGTCCGACCGGATGGTGGGAATCGAGAATAAAGCCGATACCAGAGAGATCTACAAGCTGGCATCTCCTGCCTTTCTGGAACTGCCTGCCGTGGGCACCATGAAGGAATCCAATGTGGAACTGATCGCTTCTCTGGCACCGGATCTGGTCATCATGCCTGCAAAGCTGTCAGAAGCTGCCGAAACGCTGACCGGTCTTGGTCTGGATGTGATTCTGGTGAACCCGGAAAACCATGAAGATCTCTGCGGGATGCTGGAGCTGATCGGGGACGCCTGCGGGGTTCCTGCCAGAGCCGATGCGCTGGTTTCCTATTATGACGAGCAGATGGAAACACTGGCGGATCTGACTACCGGTGCAGAAAAGCCTGCCGTGTACATGGGCGGCAACTCCTCCTATCTGACCACTGCACCTGCCGGTATGTACCAGAGCAGTCTGATCGATATTGCCGGCGGTGTGAATGCAGGGGATGCACTGGACGGCGATTACTGGACAGAAGTCTCCTATGAAACCATCCTGTCCTGGAATCCCGAGGTGATTATTCTGCCCTCCGGTGCGGACTATACAGTGGAAGACATTCTGAACGACAAGCAGCTTGCCGGGATTACCGCTGTAGAAAACGGAGCTGTATACGCTATGCCTTCCTCTATAGAAGAATGGGATTCCCCGATTCCTTCCGGAATTCTGGGCGCTATGTGGATGGCTTCCGTCCTGCACCCGGATCTGTATACATCTGCGGCATTCTGTAAGGATGCGGTGGAGTTCTATGAGGAATTTTACGGCTTCACACCCGATGAAGTACTTCTGAAATGAAAAATCCCTTTATCATGCGGCGCAGGATCGTGATGATCGGGGTAATGGCGGTTCTTATTCTGCTGACAGCGGCATCGCTGGCGGTGGGCAGTTATCCCCTGACCGGTAAAGATATCCTGCATAGTTTCCGTGAGCTGCTTGCCGAAGAGCGATCCATGCCCACACGGGTATTCTGGGGACTGCGGTTTCCCCGAACCCTGACAGCCGTTCTGTCCGGTATGACGCTGGGACTGTGCGGCGGGGTGTATCAGCTGGTGTTCCGCAGTCCTCTGGCTTCTCCGGATCTGACGGGGGTGGCTTCCGGTGCGTCCTTCGGGGCGGCGCTTGCCATTGTACTGGGTTTGGGTTCTTCCGTTATGCGGATGGGATGCGCGTTTCTGGGGGGGCTTGCGGCACTGGGGATGGTGTTTCTGCTGGTACGCTTTTCCGGCGGAGGCAGGACGCATACCTATATTCTGGCCGGTATCGTGATTTCGGCACTGGCGGATGCGGGGCTGATGGTGCTGAAAACTCTGGCAGATCCGGAGCGACAGCTTGCCGCTATCGATTTCTGGACCATGGGTTCCCTGGCTTCTGTTTCCTCTGCCAAAGTACTGCCGCTGGCGGTTCTGACCGTTCCGGTACTGACGCTTCTGCTTCTGTTCCGGCGACCGGTGGTTATGCTGTCGCTTGGAGGGGATGACTGTCGTGCTATGGGTCTGTCTGACCGTTTCTGGCGTGGGGGGCTGCTGCTTCTGGCTACGGCCGCCGTGTCTTCCTGCACAGCCGTCACCGGTGTGATCGGTTTTGTGGGACTGATCGCACCCCATATTGCACGTTTTCTCTGGCGTTACCGGGGGGGAATCTATCTGATACTCTGCGGTCTGATCGGTGCTGTTCTGCTGCTGGCGGCGGATCTGGCGGCACGTTCCCTCGGCGGCGGTGCGGAACTGCCGGTGAGCATTTTCACGGTGGCGGCAGGTGTACCGGTGTTGACGGTTCTGCTGTGCACGAAACGGGAGGCTCGCTTATGAATACGCTGGATATCCGGAATATGACGGTTGGGTACGGCAGAAATACCGTATGGCAGGACTTTTCTCTGCAGATGCACGCCGGAGAAATTATTGTACTGCTTGGCAGGAACGGTTGCGGCAAGACCACACTGCTGAAGGCGTTGCAGGGGAATATTCCGCTGCGGTCAGGCAGTATCCATATAAACGGGATCGATCTTGCCAGTCTGTCTGTACGGCGCAGAGCTTCGCTTGTGACCACCATGCCCCAGGAAATTCCTGTGGAAGCCGGTCTGCTGGGGATCGATTATCTGGAAATGGGGTACTATCCGGTGAGAGGACCCTTTGGCAGTCTGACCGCCGGGGACAGAGAAAAGATTGCAGAGCTGGCGGACATATTCGGAACGGCATCTCTGCTTGCCAAAGATCTGTCCGAAATGAGTGCGGGGGAACGGCAGATGCTGTCTCTGATGCGGACGGCAGTGCAGGATACACCGGTTCTTCTGCTGGATGAGCCTGCCTCCGCACTGGATTTTAACCGGACTGCCCGGTTGTTTTCCATGCTGAAAACACTGGCTGCCCGGGGAAAATGCATCCTGGCAGTGCTCCATGATCCTACGGCGGCACTGCGGGTGGGGTCAAGGGTACTCTGCCTCGGGGACGGAATCTGTCTGGCGGATCTGGAACCGGCGAAAACCCCGCCCGATGTACTGGAACATACGCTTCAGAAACTGTATCCGACCCTCCGGCTGCATACAGATCCACTGTTCTGTTGGAGTGTCTGAACAATAAAGGAATGAATTATGCTGACGATCGATAAATACCTGCGTCCGTCCACGCTGGAAGAAGCATACGAAGCGGCGCAGAAGAAAAACAGTGTGGTGCTCGGCGGGATGCTGTGGCTCCGGCTGGCAAACAAAAGAGTGAGTACAGCCATTGACCTGTCCGCTCTGGGACTGGAGTATGTAACGGAAGATGAGGATTTCTGGCATATCGGCGCATACACCACCCTGCGGACGCTGGAGACCCACGAAGCCCTGAATAACATGACCGGAAATCTGTTCCGGGATGCACTGAAAGCCATTGTAGGGGTACAGTTCCGCAATCTGGCAACCGCCGGCGGATCTGTTTTCGGACGGTTCGGTTTTTCCGATGTGGTAACGGCACTTCTGGCACTGGATGCATCGGTGGTACTTTACAAAACCGGTGCGCTATCTCTGGAGGATTTCTGCCGCATGGGAAAGGTGAACGATATCCTGACAGAGATCCGGATCCCGAAAACACCGGTGCACACCGCATACTTCGCCCAGCGGAATACCGCCACGGATTTTCCGGTGCTGAATGTGTGCGCAGCAGAAAAGAAGGAAACAATCACCATAGTGGTGGGTGCAAGACCGCTTGGAGGGACTGTATACCGGTTTTCCGCAGCAGAAACAGCGGAAAACATGGCAGAACGGATAGCAGGTGACGCTGTATTTACCGGTAATACCCGTGCCTCTGCTGAATACCGCAGACACCTGTGCCGGGTACTGGTAAAACGGGCGGTGGATGAAATCATGGCAGAACGGGAGGGGATCTGATGGAAATTACCATTCTGCTCAACGGAAAAAAGAGAACAGCGGAGGTTCGTGCGGATACGGTTCTGTTTGATCTTCTGCGGGATCTTGGCTGTGCCAGTGTGAAATGCGGATGCGAAACCTCCGCCTGCGGACTGTGTACCGTACTGCTGGACGATAAACCGGTGCTGTCCTGCTCTGTGCTGGCGGTTCGGGCGGACGGCAGAAAAGTGGATACACTGGAAGGTCTGCAGGACGAGGCTTCCGCTTTTGTGGGATTCATTGCGGATCAGGGAGCGGAGCAGTGCGGCTTCTGCAACCCCGGTTTTGTGATGAACACCATTGCTCTTCTCCGGGAAAATCCCGATCCTACCGATGACGAGATCCGGCAGTATCTGGCAGGAAACCTGTGCCGCTGTTCCGGATATGAAGGACAGACCAGAGGCATCCGTGCCTTTCTGAACGCCAAAAAGGAGGGACGGCTGTGAACAGAGAACTGAAATCTGTGGGAAAAGGCGTGCGGAAGAAGGACGCCATGCAGCTGCTGCTGGGGAAGCCTGCCTACGTACAGGATGTGACGCCTGCCGATTGTCTGGTGGTCAGGGTACTGCGCAGTCCCCACGCCCATGCGGTGATTGAATCCATCAGCTGCGATATCGCCCGGAAAGTACCCGGGGTTACAGCGATCTATACATGGGAAGATGTGCCGCAGAAACGGTTCACCATGGCAGGACAGACCTATCCGGAGCCCTCTCCGTATGACAGGCTGATTCTGGACAGAAGAGTACGTTTTGCGGGGGATGCTGTTGCCATTGTGGCGGCGGAAACCGAAGAAGCGGCGGAAAAAGCCCTGCGGCTGATCAAAGTCACGTATGATGTACAGCCCGCTGTGCTGGATTTTCACAATGCACTGGACAATCCGGTTCTGGTGCATCCGGAAGATAGCTGGAAGGCGCTGTGTGATGTGGGAGCCGACAACCGTCGGAATCTGTGTGCGCAGGGAACAGAATCCGATGGAGATGTGGATGCAGTGATGGCAGACTGCGATATCTGTTTCACCAGAACTTTCCATACCCGTGCTGTCCATCAGGCGATGATGGAAACCTTCCGCACCTACACGGAAATTGACCATTACGGCAGACTTCATGTGGTCAGTTCCACCCAGATCGTATTCCACGCACGCCGGATCCTGGCGCACGCACTGGATATTCCCAAGTCGAAAATCCATGTGGAAAAGCCCAGAATCGGCGGTGGCTTCGGTGCCAAGCAGACTCTGGTAGCGGAGATTTACCCGGCATTTGTGACATGGAAAACCGGTCGTGCCGCCAGAATGATCTACAGCCGGAAGGAATGTCAGACAGCCGGTTCTCCCCGTCACGAGATGGAAGTGACCGTAAAGATCGGTGCGGACAAAAGCGGGAAGATCCGTGCACTGGATGTACATACCCTGTCCAATACCGGCGCATACGGCGAACACGGCCCCACAACGGTAGGTCTTTCGGGACACAAATCCATTCCGCTGTATACCGGATCCCTGGAAGCTTTCCGGTTCGGCTATGATGTGGTGTATACAAACGTACAGTCTGCCGGTGCCTACCGGGGATATGGTGCCACACAGGGTATCTATGCCGTGGAATCGGTGGTGAATGAGCTGGCAGGCATGCTGGACATGGATCCGGTACAGATCCGGCTGCAGAACATGGTACGGGAAGGGCAGATCATGCCTGCATACTATAACGAACCCGCTTCTGCCTGCGCACTGGACAGATGTATGCTACGGTGTGCTGAGGCTTTCGGATGGGCGGAAAAATACCCGGTGCGGCGCACACCTGACGGAAAGATCCGTTCTGCCGGTGTGGCTATGGCCATGCAGGGCTCCGGCATCTCCGGCGTGGACGTGGGATCTGCCGCCGTGAAGCTGAACGATGACGGATTCTATGTCCTGCGGATCGGTGCGGCGGATATGGGTACCGGATGCGACACCATTCTTGCCCAGATGACTGCGGAATGCATGGACTGCTCGGTGGATGATGTCATTGTGTTCGGTGCAGACTCTGATGCCTCCCCCTATGACTCGGGATCCTATGCATCCTCCACTACTTACGTAACAGGTCGGGCGGTGGAAAAGGCCTGTCTGGAACTGAAGGAAAAAATCTGCACGGTAGCGGCGGAAATGCTGGACTGCCCTGCAGCAGAACTGGTATTCGACGGCAGGGAAGTACGCCGTGCAGACAATACGGCGTCGGTTTCGCTGGAAGACATTGCTACCAAATCCATGTGCGGCAATACGGTTGCACTGGAAGCGGTTTCCTCCCACTCCTCCCCCACCTCGCCGCCGCCGTTCATGGTCGGTATGGCGGAAATCGAACTGGATCCGGAAACCGGTACGGTGGAAGTACTGGACTATACTGCCGTTGTGGACTGCGGTACCGTTGTTAACCCCAATCTGGCAAAAATCCAGACGGAAGGGGGACTGGTGCAGGGCATCGGCATGACACTGACGGAAAACATTCAGTATCACGAAAACGGACACATGACGGAGAATTCCTTCCTTCAGTACAAGATCCCCACAAGACTGGAGACCGGCAGACTGCACGTGGAATTTATGCCGAGTTATGAGGAAAGCGGTCCTTTCGGCGCAAAATCCATCGGGGAAATCGTCATCAACACACCGGCACCTGCCATAGTTCACGCCTTGTACAGAGCTACCGGGAACTGGTACCGTGAACTGCCGATACTTCCGGAAAGACTGGCACTGGATCTGGCGGAAAAGGATGGCGGCAGATGATTCATATCCTGTATCTGGCAGCCGGACAGTCCAGAAGATACGGCTCCAACAAGCTGCTGGACGACTGGAACGGAAAACCACTGTACCGGTGGGGACTGGATACCATCCGGGAAGCTATCCGGGAACGGGATGACTGTACGCTGACCGTGGTGACCTGCTGGCAGGAAATTCAGTCAGCACTTGAGGAAGAAGAAATCCGCACAGCCGATTGTCCCGACAGCCATCTTGGTGTATCCTATACCATCCGGGCGGGCATCCGTTCTCTCGGCAGTCTGTTGGAGGAAGACTATCTCTGTTTTGCCGTAGCCGATCAGCCGAACCTGACACCGGAAACCATCGACAGACTGCTGGATACGGCAAAGACCCATCCATTGACCGCCTGTCTGGCATCCGGAGAGTTCTCCGGCAATCCTGTGCTCTTTTCCGAAGTGCTGGCGGAAGAACTGTGTGCGCTGGAAGGAGATTGCGGCGGCAAGGCAGTCATGCGCCGGCATCCGGAAAACCATCTGGATGTGCCCTGTGATCCGGCGGAGCTGGAAGATATCGATGTGAAAGCCAAATAAACAAATCCCGCCGGGTTCAAAACTCGACGGGATCTTTTCGTTTTACGGATATTACAGGTTGTAGTATCTTTCGAATTCTGCGGGATGAGGAATGTTGGCGATCTGACGGCATTCTTCTCTCTTGGTCTTGATGAAGTTGGCGATCAGTTCCTTGGGGAATACGCCGCCTGCGGTCAGGTAGTCGTTATCGGCTTCCAGTGCGTCCAGTGCGGCATCCAGAGAGGTGGGCAGACCCTTCAGCTTGGCCTTTTCTTCTTCAGGCAGGTTGTACAGGTTTACGTCGTAGGGACCCCAGCCGTTTGCGTGAGGATCGATCTTGTTCTTCACACCGTCCAGACCGGCCATCAGCAGTGCAGCGTAGCAGAAGTACGGGTTGCAGGTGGCGTCGGGGTTGCGGAGTTCAAAGCGGCGCAGGTGGGGTGTCTTTGCATAAGCGGGAATCCGGATAACGGCACTGCGGTTGGAGGTAGCGTAGCCAACGGTAACGGGTGCTTCAAAACCGGGCACCAGACGCTTGAAGGAGTTGGTGCTGGGGTTGGTGATGGCGCACAGGGAAGCGATATGCTTCAGCAGACCGCCCATGAAGTAGTGTGCGGTTTCGCTCAGGTGGGAGTAGCCGTTGTCATCGGAGAATACGGGTTCGCCGTCCTTCAGCAGGAGCATGTGTACGTGCATACCGTTGCCTGCTTCGCCGTATACGGGCTTGGGCATCAGGGTAGCGGTTTTGCCGTGCTTCAGGGCAGTGTTGCGGATGATATACTTGATCATCATGGAAGCGTCAGCCATCTTGGACATCTGACCCAGCTGAGGTTCGATATCAAACTGACCGGATGCACCTACATCGGGATGGTGATACTTGATCGGAATACCGGCTTCTTCCATCAGCAGGCACATTTCGCTGCGGCATTCATAGGTGGGGTCAAAGGGCTTGGCGATGTGGTAGTTCTTCTGCTTGGCAACAACTACACCTCTGCCTTCCACATCGCTGTTCCAGTAGGACTGGTCAACATCCAGATGCATGCCGATGTTGTTGGCCTGTACACTCCAGCCCACATTGTCAAACAGATGAAATTCAAACTCGGGAAGGATCAGCATGGTGTCTGCAATGCCGGAATCCTTCATATACTGTTCGGCAGCCAGTACGATGTTGCGGGGGTACTGTGCCAGAGGGCGGTTTTCGGGATTGTCGATGATCATGGCATTACCGGTCATGGACAGGGTGGGAACTTCACAGAAAGGATCGATCATAGCGGTATCCAGATCGGGGATGAATACCATGTCGCTCTTTTCCACAACGGCATAACCGTAGTTGGAAGCATCAAAGCCGATACCGTCCTTTACGGTTTCTTCGGAAAAATGATTGGCGGGAATGGTAACATGACGGAACTGACCATTGATGTCCACCATCTTGAAATCCACCATTCTGATGTTGTTTTCTTCGATCAGGTTCAGAATGTCCTGTACAGTCTTAGCCATAGAAACTCTCCTAATAAAAAATAAATTCACGGATATAGTATACCATTTTTGCCGCTTTGTGTCAATCACGGGGGCTTACATTTCGGGGAATCAAAACGGAGAAATACGAAAGCCGTGCGGGGCTCCGGATTGTAAAATAATCCTAAAAAGATGGGTGAAATTCTGCATAAAAACCAAAAATCCTCTTGTAACTGCCGGATAAATGTTGTATAATCACAATAGATACCGGCGGCAGGAGGAATGATATGACTGCAAGAGACAGAGAGATTGTCAGAGAACTGGCAAAACGGTATATGGAAATGGCGACCTCGGAAAAACAGCAGAAAATGAACCGGCGGATGCGGGATACCAACGATCTGAAGATCACCCGTCCCCCTGTTCTGCTGGATGAGATTCCGTGGTATCAGATGGATATTGACGGGGAGCTGAAATGTCTCTGCGAAGATCCCGGAGCAAGAGGCGTGGAAAACTTCTTCCGCATTGCCCTCTACCGCTGGAAATACTTCAGGGCGGATACCCTGTTTGAGCCTTTCTGGCGGGTGCGCATGAGTTATGATTCCACCGGCATGGGAATCTCCCGTGATGAAACCATCATCCGCTCCGATGCATACAACAACATCGTTTCCCACAGCTTCCGGGATGTACTGGAAGAGGAGGAAGCACTGGAAAAAGTACAGATTCCCACCTTTACCCTGCGCCCGGACAGAGACGAAGCCAATATGAACTTCATGACGGATCTGCTGGGGGATGCAATGCCGGTGAAGCTGTGCGGGCATGATTATCTCTACTTTCCGCCCTGGGACGATATTTCTTTTCTGCGGGGTGTGGAACCCATTCTGTACGATATGTACGACCGTCCGGAGTACCTGCATCGGATCATGAGAAAGTTCACCGATGCGGCGATTGCCAGACTGGATTTCATAGAACAGAATTCCCATGTGGATCCCACCTCGGTTAATCTGCACTGTACGCCGGGGCTGGTGTCGGGACTGGCGGAGGACGGATGGAAAGCTACCTGGTTCCGGGGTATGGCGCAGATGTTTTCCACGGTTTCTCCGGAAATGCACGACGAGTTTGAAATACAGTACATAAAGCCTCTTGCCGAGCGGTTTGCGTACACCTACTATGGCTGTTGCGAACCGCTGGACAATAAGATGGAAGTGATAAGGCAGATAAACAACC
>JAFZET010000329.1 GCA_017560565.1 Clostridia bacterium
CAGGATATGCAGGATATCCCACAAACCACTGTTCCAGTGCACCAGATCCACGTCGTCCCCCCAGTTGTAATTGGTCTTCCATTCATGGAAATACCGGAACACATACATGGCAAACTGGCAGATTTCTTCCGGAAACAGTACCTGTGCCTGTCCTTCCAGTTTTTCCTTTACATATTTGTCATACCCCATCCGGATGGAGTCGCCGACCAGCACGATTTTTTTCATTTGAGTGATCCTCCTCTGCAGGATTTATATGGTTTCATTATATCACAAAAATGCGTCCCGTGCAACCGTCTGCCGGATTCTGTATGAATTTTGCGTATACAGACAAAAATCCGTTGACAAACCTGAAAAAGGCGGTATAATAAATGTAAAGCAATCTGAAATTCTGCAAAAATGCAAGGAGAACCTTCATGGAACTGGTTAAAAAAATTGATATTCACGTACATTCTACAGTCTGCACCTGGCCGGGCGGTTACGCCAATGCGGAAGAACTGATCGGAATCTATGACAATATCGGCGTGGAAAAAGGTGTGATCCTGCCGGAAATCTGCATCGAAGGCGGTTTCCACATCAGCACCAACTATGATGCCAAATGCATCGTGGACAAGTATCCCGACCGGTTTGCATGGTTCTGCAACATTGACCCCCGTCAGGGAAGCAACAGCGAATATACGGATTTTACACGCCACATCGAATTCTGCAAATCCATGGGTGCCAAAGGGGTGGGCGAGATCTGCAGCAATGTATACTTTGACGATCCCCTGATGCTGAATCTGTTCAAGCACTGCGAAGCCAACGATATGCCCGTAATTTTCCATATCGGTAATCTGGGCGGCGACTACGGTCTGGTGGATGAGATTGGTCTGCCCCGTATGGAAAAGGTATTGCAGATGTTCCCGAAGCTCCGGCTGCTGGGGCATTCCCAGAAGTTCTGGGCGGAAATCAGCGGTGACCTGACCCCCGAACAGCGTGACGGTTATCCCACCGGCAAGGTTGTTCCCGGCGGCAGACTGGTGGAACTGCTGCGGAAATACCCCAATCTGTGCGGTGATCTCTCCGCAGGCAGCGGCTACAATGCAGTGACCCGGGATCCGGATTTCGGGTATGCCTTCCTGGAAGAGTTCCAGGATCGGATGTTCTACGGTACCGACATCTGCTCCCCCAAGAATGCGGACAGCCCCATGCTCAAGCTGGCGTCCTTCCTGGACGAAGGAGTTCTTTCCGGTAAGCTGTCCTACGATGCTTACTACAAGGTCTCCCGCGGCAATGCGGAAAAACTGCTGAACAGGTAAATTCTATTCGTCCTGTCGGTTCACCTCCGGCAGGACTTTTTTCATGCAAAAAAACGGCTCGGTGACATAATCACTGAAACCGGTTCCGGATCATGGTATACTGTAGCCACAAAAGAAAAAATCCTGCAGCACGCAGGAATAAGAGAAAGGAATCATACTATGTCTGTAAATAAACTGAATGCCAACAATTTCGAAGAAGCTGTCAAGAGCGATAAAACCGTACTTCTGGATTTCTGGGCGCCCTGGTGCGGACCCTGCCGGATGGTTTCCCCCATCGTGGATGAAATTGCCGAGGAACACCCGGAACTCTATGTAGGCAAGATCAATGTTGACGAAGAACCGGAGCTGGCACAGGCTTTCGGCGTCATGAGCATCCCCATGCTGGTGGTCATGAAAAACGGAAAAATCGTTAAGCA
>JAFZET010000330.1 GCA_017560565.1 Clostridia bacterium
TATTCCGCAATCTCCGCCGGGTCGGCCGCAGCCATATCCGTTACCGTGGGAAACCGTTCGAACAGTGCCGGACAGACTTTGTTCACCCGTTCGTCCGTGCACTGCGCCGACAGCATCCCCATCACCAGCAGCCGCCAGGGATCTCCGTCCCATGTGAGAGAACACAGCGCATCGGGATACAGTTCCCGCAGAATTTCATGAATTTTTGCAATATCAGGCATTTTTCCTCACTTCTTCAAACCAAAATAATAATCAAACACGTCCTTGATGGAATACCCTGCCTTGGTGCCGGAATATCCCTGTTCGATCACGCAGGTCACGGCGATGTCGGGGTTTTCCCAGGGGGCAAAGGCAGTCATGATGGCGTTGTCGGATTTGGTGGAGTATACCTGCGCCGTACCGGTCTTACCGCCTACCGTAATGGGGTACCCCGCAAAAATACGGGCGGCGGAACCGTTGTCCATTACGTTTTTCATGCCTTCCCGGATGATCTCGTAGATCTCATCGGAAATGGGTGTCTCGCTGAGAACCGTCGATGCTGTGCGGTGGATCACTTTGCCGTCGTACTCCGATACCCGGTCCAGCAGATGAGCACTGTAGCGTGTACCCTGATTCACCAGCGCAGACGTATACATACAGATCTGCAGAGGTGTAAACAGGTTGTCCGACTGACCGATGGCTGCCTGCAGGGTATCGCCGGGGCTCCATTTGTCCAGCCCGTTTTCGTCACGGTAGGCAGGTCCCGCAATGATCCCCGTCTTTTCGCCCAGTTCGATGCCGGTGGGCATCCCCAGACCAAACTGCTGCATATGCTCGCCGATCTTGTCGATCCCCAGAAGCCGTCCTACTTCAAAGAAGAAATAGTTGCAGGACTCCTGAATGGCTTCCACCACTTTGATCTTCCCGTGCACCCCATTGTGCGCCACCACCCAGCAGCTGGGCTGATAGTCTTCGTATACCGTATAGGTACCCTGGGCGTCAATGATGGTATCCTCATCGATGACCTCTTCTTCCAGTGCCGCCACCGCAACCCCCACCTTATAGGTAGAACCCGGTGCATAGGCACTCTGCAGTGCCCGATTCAGCATGGGGCTGGTCTCATCGTTGATGAGGATCCCAATATCCTGCCCAAGAGTCGCCAGATTGTAGGTGGGATAGGACGCAATGGCAAGCACCGCTCCCGTCTCCACCTTCACCGCCACCAGCGCACCGGCAGAGGCATCTTCCCCGGAGAGGGGCTTTTCCGGATCCGCTTCGTCCCGGATCTGCTGTACATTTTCCGCCAGGGCGATCTCCGCCGCCATCTGCAGACCGATATCAATGGTCAGGTACACATTGTGCCCCGCCACCGGCTCCGTGGTCACTTCCGTGCTGACGATGTTGCCGTAGGTGTCTTCCGTAATGGTCAGCACCCCGTCCACGCCCCGGAGATAGGATTCAAAGGCAGCTTCCACCCCGCTTTTGCCCACAACGGCGTCCATTGCGTAGCCCCGCTCGGTATAATACTGCAGCTCGTCCCTGTCGATCTTGCCTACCGTCCCCAGAATATGGGAAGCGTAGCCGGGATATTCGTACTGCCGTGAAGCATTGATGTGGATCCGCAGTCCTCTGTGCCAGGCTTCCTCCGCATGGGAGACCATGGCCATGGAAATGTCGGAAAACAGCGTATACGGCGCCGCCGTACTGAAATCCGCCAGCTCCATATCCAGACGCCGGAGCAGCAGTGTCACCGTTTCTTCCGGCGAATAGGTAAACTGTCCCCGGTAGTCGTTTCTGTCCGTATAGGTGATCAGCCCGTACCGTTCCAGAAGAGCCTGCACACACCGTTCCGCCGGAGGAATGTCCCGGATGCGGCTTTCCACAGCATCCGCTGTATCCCGGTCTGTGCCGGAATAGGGAAGAATGCCGCCCCCCACGACCAGGGGAGAGGTGGGATCGGCGTCAATTTCCGTCCCCCAGTCCACGTGCATCCCTTCCACCAGTGCGGCAAAACGCCGGTAACGGGCGCCGCCGCCGATGAAAAAGTCCCCGTACAGGGATACAAACAGCCCCTCCGATGTGGCTTCCACTGTCAGCGGCAGAGCACCTTCTGCCACCGGTTCTTCCCCGTGGCGCACCCCCGCCGCCAGAAGCCCCGTCAGCATGGCGTTCTTTTCCGCTTCCGTCTTCGGGAAAGAGGCATAATCCAGCTGCAGGTCGTAGGTATAGCTGTTGGTTACCAGAGGCTTGCCGTAGCAGTCGTAGATCTCGCCCCGCACCGCCTGAATGGGCACCCGTCTGGTGACATAGGTTTTGGGCTGCGACATGGTATAGTAGTCCTGTCCCGCCACCTGCAGGTAGATCAGCCGTCCCACAAACAACAGACAGACGGCACAGAAAAACACGCCCACTGCCATGAAGCGCACCAGATTTTCTCGTTTTTTCATGGTTGTACTCTGTTATGTAAAAATGATTCACATGGCTTTACAAAAACAAAACCATGTGGGGCGGGATGTAAATCCTCATATGCTTATTCTTCACCGCACCCTCGCCAGTCTTCCGGTTTCCTCCAGAAGAGCCCGGCAGAGGATCCCGATTTCTTCTTCCGTGTTCACATGACTGAAACTGATCCGGATGGAGTGATCCATTTCCTTTTCATCCACGCCGAATGCCCGCAGTGCCGCACTTTCTTTTTTGGAATGGGCGGAGCAGGCGGAACCGGCAGAGACACAGATCCCTCTTGCCGACAGAGCGTTGAGCATGATCTCGCTCCGGATCCCCGGCAGGGAAATATTCAGGATCCCCGGCACATGGTTTTCCGGTATGTGCGCCTTTGCACCGGCTTCGTACAGAGGCAGCATACATTCGTCCAGACAGGCACGCAGGGATTCTTCCTTTGTCCGGTTTTCGGTGAAATGGGCGTATTCCTCCTCTGCTGCCCAGGCAAAAGCACCCAGCGCAAAGAGGTTCTCCGTGCCGCTCCGATAACCGGATTCCTGCCCGCCGCCGGGAAGAACCGGGACGATCTGCTTCTTTTTCTCCACATCCGCTTTCATGTACAGCGCACCTGCCCCACGGGTCCCGCGGATCTTATGGGCACTGACCGTCAGGGTGTCGCACCCCAACGCCATGGGCGTGAACCGGACTTTCATGTATCCCTGTACCGCATCGCAGTGGCACAGAGCGTCCGGAAACTTCGCCTTTACCGCACGGAAGGCGTTTTTCACATCATACACCGCACCGGTTTCGTTGTTCACCAGCATGAATCCGGCAAACACCACCGGAGAGAGCGCTTCTGCCAGTGCCGTCTCCAGTGCCCCCTGATCCAGCACACCGCCGGCTGTGGGGATGCGCACCAGAGTATATCCTTCCGTTTCCAGCCGTCTGGCAGGCATTTCCATGGAGGGATGCTCCCCGTCCGAGAGGAGAATGGTACCCGGAGAACCGTTGACCGGCTTTCTTTTTTTCGCATACGCCGACCCCAGCAGAGCCAGACAGTTGGCTTCCGTTCCGCTGGCGGTGAAGATCAGTCTGTCCGCACCCAGCCGGCGGATCCCCAGAGAAGCGGACACCTTTTCCCGGCAGGCGGCAAGAAACCGTGCGGCTTCCAGACCGGCACTGTGGGTGGAGGAGGGATTGGCAGGATACTTTGCCGCTTCCCGCATCCCTTCCATAGCGGCCTCCGAGGGTGCCGTGGTGGCGGCGGCATCAAAATAAATCATCGTCCGCCCCCGTCAGCGATACTGGAAGAAGGAGATCATGTTGTTCACTTCTTCCAGATGGGAGTCAAAGGTGTCGGCAAGGGAGGTGTAGGTGAAAAGATACACAGACCCGCCCTTGATGGACGCCGCCTGCAGGATCTTATAGGAAAACTCACCCAGAGTCGCCGTGTAGACATACTTCTGTGCGTGTACGCCGCCCATGGTCACGTTTTCCGGTTCTGCCGCTTCCACGTTCTGGAACACACGGGTCACGTCCTCCATGTTCATGGTCCACCATTCGTCCAGCGTGGTGTCGGTGTGAGGCAGTTCCCATGCCATCACGGAAACACTGGAGGGGTCATCGGCGGAGCAGTAGGCACTGGTGGCACCGGTGGTCAGATCCACAGTCCAGTCATCGGGCACAAAGAAGTAATAGTCCGCCGCTTCCCCGGAGGCAGTCTTATACCCGGTGGGTGCATTGGCGTCCCGGTCACAGCCCACCGTGAACAGCAGGGACAGTGCCAGCATCAGAAGAAAAAATCGCTTCATAAGTCAAAAATCTCCTTGCATTTCTTGCAGAAAAATACAGAATATATACAGTATACCCCTCATTCCGGAAAGGTTCAAGAGAGGAGTTGTGAATTCTTTTGTGAAGGATGATGTACCCGTTTTTACAAAAACGGATACCATGCAGGGTGGGATACCGTTTGTTCAGCCAACAGCGGTTCAGTGCATCATCGCTTGCCTGAATTCTTAATTCTGAATTCTGAATTCATAATTCATAATTCTCCCCCCCGCCCGGCGGTCAGGCGGATCAGCAGATCCCGGTCGTCATCGGCGGCGGCTTTGTTGCGGCGGATCTCTCCGCATTTGCGGCAGCGGTGGATCACGATAAAGCCTTTTTTGGGATCGGGTTCCGAGCGGACGGGATCCAGGATGCCCCCGCAGTCCGAGGCACGATCCCCCGGGTTGATGTCCAAATGGAGGGAAGACAGACAGAACGGGCAGTGGTTCCGGGAGGTGTAGCCCAGAGGGGTGACTTCCTTTCCGCAGGCGGCACAGACAAAGCCGCTGTCATTTTTGGTAAATCTCTTGGTTTCCATAGAATTTCTCACTTTTTCGGACTGGATTGTATACTTTCCCGCCGGTCTGCCCATACTGACATCAGTTCCGGTATGCCGGATCAGGAAAGGAAATATTGGATATGCAGAATCGTAAAATTTTATGCGCCGCTGCGGTGCTGATGACCCTGCTCACGCTGTTCTTTGCCGCTCTGCCTCTGTATGCAGCCGGAAGCGGTACCATGAACAACCAGAGCGGCGGCATGGTCGGCGGTGCGCTGGAAAACGCAGCCGATGCGGTAAAGGGTGCGGCAGAAGGCATTTTCGGGAATGGCAGAACCGCCGCAGACAGAAACAGCAGAAGCGGGAATACCGTCACGGACGAAAGAGACAACAGCCTCCCCGCCGAAAACACGGACAGCATCCCGGGCAGCTCCGCAGGCACCGCACCGGATAACACCCCCGGTAATGCTTCCGGTAATGCTTCCGGTAATATGTCCGGCAGCACCGGTCGTCCGGATACAGCCGATGAGCAGCCTCCGCTGGATACGGCAGAAGACGGCAGTACCCTGGGCGACACCAACGGTGACGGCATGACCGATGACCGTGCGCCTGACAAAGCGGATACCACAGCCCAAAAGGACGGTTTCTCCTGGGGCGGCATCCTGCTTGCCATTCTGACAGCCGCCGCCGTCATCGTGGTCGTCATCCTGCTGATCCCCCGGAAAAGCACCCGATAAACCAAATCACACATCCGGTTGATTCCTGTCAGCCGGATTTTTTATTTCTCACAGTGCCGCAAACCAGATCGCCTGCGGTATCACTTCCACTGTCAGATCCAGAGCGGGGGAACAGACCTCGCCGTCCAGGCAGAAAGGCTCGTCGGCGGCTATATGCATTTTCCGGCACTGGTAGTAGGTCAGCACCTCTTTGTACCGGCAGGCGATCTCCCCCTCCGGTGTGATGAAAGTGCCGTCATGGTAGGCACCCACCATGGAGACAAACTTCATCCGGGTGATGTTCCGGATCACCAGCACATCCATCAGCCCGTCTTCCAGACTGCTCAGGGGCGCACTGCGGAAACCGCCGCCGCAGAACTGACCGTTGGCGCATTCGGTCAGAAGGATCTCTCCCTCCAGCCGGACACAGTCCCCGTTCCACTGCCGGGAAAGTGTCCCCCACCGGTCATCCGCACGCATTTCCGCCTTTCCGGAGGCCAGATCCGTCACCCCTTCCAGTGTGATCTTCACCGGTACCGTCCGCTTCCGCATCAGAACCTTTGCCACCCCGGCGATGTAGGCAGCCGAACCCCGCAGACCCTTCTGGTGCTTGAACCGGTCCGCTTCCACCACCACCTGCCCGTCGAAGCCCATATTCAGGCTGTTGGCAAAATACCGCACCGTCCCCTCTCCGTCCGTGGTCTTCACCAGATCAATATGGTGCAGATCCGGCGGGGTATATCCGGCGGTACTGTTGGCAAAATGGGAAAAATCGTTTCCCGAACCGGCAGGGATCACGGAAAAAGATGCCGTCCGGCTGCTGCGGGAGGTCATGATCCCGTTCACGGCTTCGTTGACGGTGCCGTCCCCGCCGTACACCACCAGATGCACACAGGGATCCGCATCCGCTTCCTCCCGGCAGATCCGGGTCACGTCCCCCGCCTGATCCGTCAGACGGACTTCCTCTCCGGTCTGCGCCACGGCAGCTTTCACAGCTTCGTACAGCCGCCCATCCCCGGCACAGGGATTGATGATATGTACATGCTTTCGTTCATTCACATTGGGCAGGGTAATCATCGGCATGATTCTTTCTCCTTTGTGTGTTTACATACGGAATAGGTTTTACGGTAACGATGATGAACGTACATAGTATCAAACGCCGCCATCTTTGCAGGGGAAATTCACGAATCGTCCCTGCGGATTTCCCACATCCCCCCGTCAGTTCTGTTTCTGCACAGACTTGTACTCATTATAATACTTGTAATACGGACATCCTCTGCGGGGTTTCTTTTCCTGCATCTGCCGTCCTCTTTCGTCTTCGTCCATGTCCATATTGCATACGGGATCACCGGTGTAGGGGTCGGTGTCGTACCAGACACAGCTTTCGCACTGGGTATCTTCCGGCATGGGTCACACCTCCTGTATCTTTGCACAGAGTGCTTCTTTTTCGTTTGGCATCTCGTCCCGCAGAACCAGATCCAGCAGTGCCGCCAGGGTCTTCCCGATGCCCTGTCCGGTAATGCCGTATTTCTGCAGATCCCCGCCGTTTACCGCAAGCTCCTTCAGACTGCAGCAGGGATTCTCCGCTTCCAGGGCATCCGCCGCAGCCAGCATCCGGTCAAGGGTATCTTCATCCTTTCCGCCCACGGCACAGACCAGCATGGCCTGTCTGCGGCAGAAATCGTATCCGTATTCCCCCGCCATTTTCCGCAGGGTATACCGGGGCGCATCCGTTTCCGCCGGGATCATACAGCGGTGCTCCCACAGTCCCCGGATAGCTCTTTCCTCCGCCCGGGACATTTTCAGGCTCCTTATGCCCTCCCGCATCTGCTCTTCCGTGCATCCGGCAAACAGCGCAGCATAGCGCACATCCGGCATTCCTCCTGCCGGCAGTCTTTCCAGTGCATCGGCAGCGGCATATACCCGCTCTTCCGTCAGCATGGGCAGAACCGTACCGATTACATCGGGATACGCCCGCAGGATCCGGGATGCCCCCACGCCGCACAGCAGTTTGGTCAGCTCCACATGGATCCGTTCTCTGGAAATCCCCGTCAGCAGCTGCCGCAGGGCGTGGACAGCTTCATGGGTGGACAGCCTGCCCGCACCGCCGTCGTCCTCTGCCGGTGTGAAATCCAGCACGGAGGAGAACCGCAGGGCACGCAGGATCCGCAGTCCGTCTTCCCGGAACCGCTTTTCGGCGTCCCCCACGCACCGGATGATCCGTCTTTCCAGATCCCCCCGCCCGTCGTACAGGTCGATCACCCCGGTGGGGTCACTGTACGCCATGGCGTTCACAGTAAAGTCACGCCTTGCCACATCCTCCGCAAGGGAACGGGTAAAGGTCACGGATTCGGGATGCCGGTTATCCAGATAAGCCCCGTCGATGCGGAAGGTGGTGATTTCCACATTATAGTACGTACCGTCCTCCTGCTTCGACACCACGGTAACGGTGCCGTGCTTCAGACCGGTCTCCACGATCCGCCACCCGGCAAAGGCAGCCATGCACTCCTCCGGCAGGGCAGAGCTGGTAACGTCATAGTCCCCGGGCACTCTGCCCATGAGGCAGTCCCGGACGCAGCCACCCACAATATAGGCTTCGTACCCCGCCCGGTGCAGGACATCCAGTACCTTTGCCACCGGCGCGGGGATCGGGATATTTGTCATATCGCTTTATTCTCCGAAGTAGTATGTATTGATCTCGTCCAGCGCCGCCTGTCCCTTGGCTTCGTTCTTGGCGTAATAGGACGCAAAGTTGCCGCCGCTGTTGGACAGATCCGCCCCCACAGAGTTCATGGGCAGGGAACCGTAGAAATATCCGATATCATAGAAGCGGCTGTCACGCACCAGATCCAGGATCAGTGCGGTTTCTTCATCTCTTGCCGCCTTGGTCTTGCACACCTTTTCGTAGAACACGGGCAAAACGTCCCGGTACTGCAGGTATGCCCAGTATTCCGCCACGGCAGAGACCATTTCCGGATCCTCAATGGTAATCGGGATCACAAGACCGTTGCTGCCGGCGTCCACACCGGTGCAGTAGTTTTCCTGTTCCGCATAGAACTTGGGATAGGGCATCACGCCGATGTCATATTCCATGTCCCGTTCCACGTAAATATCGCCCATCCCGGCGCCGCGCATGGCGATCCGACCGTCCCGGAATGCCCCGTACAGCTCGGTGGTATCCTTTGCCAGCAGGGTATAGTCCTGATCCATGAACGCAAGGAAGGTATCAAACACATCCACAGTGATCTCGTTGTTCAGGACATATTCCATCCTGCCGCCCTCTCCGGTGAAGTCCACGATCCGCTGACCTGCCGTCCACAGGATATTCATGGAGGCACCCCATACAGTGGAGCTGAAGCCGAACCGGTCGTTTGTCCCGTCCAGCTTGCCGTCCCCGTTCAGGTCTGCGGAAAACTGTCTGCAGAGTCCTTCAAACATATCAAAAGTCCACGTACCGTCCAGTGCCGCTTCGTAGGGCAGGGGAATGCCGTGTTCCCGGAACAGATCCTTGTTGATCAGCAGGCATTTGGTGGTGCGGATGGAATCCACGGTCAGGTCATCGGTCAGCACATACATTTTCCCGCCGATGGAAAGGCCCGCCAGCATATTTTTGTCCCACCACTGGTTATCAAAATCAATGTACGGCAGGCTGTACCAGTCATACGCCAGCTCATTCTGGGCATAGGCGGTACACATAATCCGGTAATGCCCGCTGAGCATTTCGTAAGTGGAATCCCCTGCCAGAAGTGAATCTCTTGCCTTGTCCCCGTTTTTGTCCCCGGCACCCTGGATCTCGATCATATCCACATCGAATTTTTCTTCCAGCATAGCCATCAGGTCAAACCGTGCATCGTTGAGCAGATCCCCGGTCTGTTCCTCCACCACAAAATACGGTTCCGTATTCTCTCTGGAATAGATGGTGAAATCCGTCCCGTTGTAGGTGGTATCCGGCACATCCGGTCCCGCCAGCGTCTCTTCGGTTTCCGCCGCTGCAGTATCGGCAGTTTCGGCGGCATCGGCAGTGGTTTCGGTTTCCGCTTCATTCCCCCCGCAGGAGGTCAGCAGCAGCGCTGCCAGCAGCAATGTAAAAATACGTTTGTTCA
>JAFZET010000331.1 GCA_017560565.1 Clostridia bacterium
TGCACTCACTCCCGCCCTGCAATGACTTCCACCTTCAGGGTATTGGTGGTGCCGCCCACGGGCACGCCGCCGCAGATCACCACTCTGTCCCCCTCGGACACGATGTCGATCTGCTTGGCGCAGTCAATGGCATGGCGGAACAGGTCCTCCTGATTCACCTGAGTCCTTGCCAGCACCGGGTACACACCCCAGGACAGAGCCAGCTGATGGTAGGTCTTCTCCTTGGGGGTGGCGGCAACCACGGGCTGTGCGGGACGGAATTTGCTCATCCGTCTGGCGCTTCTGCCGGAGTTGGTCAGGGTCACGATGGCGGCGGCTTTGATATCCTTTGCCATAATGCAGGCGGCATCGCACACGGCGTTTGTGAAGTCGTCAAAGTCCGTTTCGTACCGCATATCGTCATAGGCGTTCATCATGGCGGCGTCATACTCTGCCTGTCCCGCAATTCTCGCCATAGCGCTGACCGCCCGGAGCGGATATCTGCCCACAGCCGTTTCCCCGGAGAGCATGATGGCGGAGGTGCCGTCAAACACTGCGTTTGCCACATCGGAGATCTCCGCTCTTGTGGGATTGGGATTGGCGATCATGGATTCCAGCATCTGGGTGGCGGTGATGACCATCTTGCCGCTCTGGTAGCACTCCTTGATAAACCGTTTCTGGAGACCGGGCAGTCGCTCGAAGGCCACTTCCACGCCCATATCCCCTCTTGCCACCATGATCCCGTCGGAATAGTCCAGAATCTCGGAGAAGTTTTCCACGCCCTCCAGATTCTCAATCTTGGAGATGATCCGGATGTCGTGCCCGCCGTTGTAGTCCAGGAACTTCCGGATGCCGATCACATCTTCCCGGCTCCGGATGAAGGAAGCGGCGATAAAATCCACATCCTGTTCAATGCCGAAGATCAAATCTTCCCTGTCCTTGTCGCTCAGGTGGGGCATATTCAGATGAACCCCGGGCACATTGACCCCCTTGCCGTCCTTGATGATCCCGCCGGTAAGCACCTTGCATTTCACGGCATTTTCACTGACTGAGAGCACTTCCAGCTCAATATTCCCGTCGTCCAGCAGAACCATGGTGCCGGGTTCCACCTCTCTTGGCAGATCCGCATAGGTGATGGGCACCCCGCCGCAGTCCCCGGTGCACCCGCAGTTCCCCCCGTCGGTATACAGGGTAAACTCCGCTCCCGCCGTCAGTTCTGCCTGCCCGCCGGAAAACTTCTTCAGCCGGATCTCCGGTCCTCTGGTATCCAGCAGAATGGCAAGCGGCACCTGCAGCTTCTTTCTGGCCGCCTTCAGACGCTCGATCACGGCGGCGTGCTCCTCATGTGTCCCGTGGGAGAAATTCAGTCTTGCCACATTCATCCCGCAGTGCATCATATTTTCAATCATTTCCTGGGAATTGCACGCAGGTCCCAGGGTACAGATAATCTTTGTCTTCAGCATTGGTTTTTTCTCCTTTTTCATGCCTGCTTTAGCCGATTGCATTTATGCCTGCTATAGCCGATTGCAAAACTCCCGTAAAGGGGAACGCGGCTTTCTTGAAAGTCCCCCCCCACTCACCTAAGCTGAGTGAGCAAAGAACCTAAAACGAATTGTAGCCATTTAGTCACTGCAGGCAGAGCCTGTCCGATCTCTCCAACCACCGGCTGAAGCTGATACTTCTTACTTCTTACTTCTTAATCAGCGCCGCCGCTGCTGCCACATCTTCCATACACCGTATACGCATTTCTCCCGCAGCTGTGCGGATCTGCTCCCGGATCTTTTCCTCATCCGCCAGCACAGCTTCCGCCGCTTGCCGCAGATCATCCGCCGTCACCGTACCGGAATCGTACACCCAGGACTGTCCGAGACATTTCATCAGCGCATCGATCTTGGGGTCATAGGAGAGACCGATCACCGGCACCCCTGCCGCCACCGCATAAATCAGGCAGTGCAGACGCATCCCGACAGCCATTCTCGCCCCGGCTGTCAGTGCCATCATATCCGCCGCAGACTCCGGCAGGCAGACTCTTGCCCCGGAAGCCGCCCGCTTCGCCGTTTCCATACACAGTGCCAGATCGTTTTTCGGCTGCATGGGCACCAGCAGCACCGTCAGCCCATGACTGCCGGTCAGCTCACGGCACAGAAGCGCCAGTTCTCCCGCCAGTCTGTCATCCGCTGCGCTGTCCCGTTTTCTGCCCAGATGTCTCGGAGACAGGATCACATAGCTCCCCTCCGCAAGATCCGCCAGTCCCAGTCTTGTCATGATCCGCCGGCTTTCCTCCCGTGCCGGTACCTCCAGCAGGAATGCGGGGTCGGCACTGAGGCGCATCTGTTCCCCCGCCACCCCCATGGACACCAGTTCGTCCATGGAATCCGGATCCCTGACGCTGACCGCATCACAGCCGGACACCACCTGCCCCGCAAACGTCCGGTTCTTTTCTCTGCGGATGGGACCGATGCCATTGGCATACACGAAGGTTTTCATACCCCGTTTTTTCGCCAGCTTCAGCAGTGCCGCATAATACTGCAGACTCTTGCCGCTGGTGGCATCCTGCAGAAGGCTTCCGCCGCCGGAAACGAACAGATTGCCTCTGCCCATCTCCCGCCAGACCGCCGGCAGGTTCATCCGGTTCACGCACCGCAGACCTGTGCGGAGGCTGTCCTTTTTCGGATGCTTGGTCAGTGCCGTGATCCGCACGCCGGGGCACACTTCGGCAAGAGAGGCAGAAATCACCGAAAGCAGGCTCTCGTCCCCCATATTCCCGAAGCCGTAATACCCGGACAGGATCACATCGCATCCGTCCCCATCCGCCGCAGGCATTTTCAGCACCCGCCGGTACAGATCTTCATAGTCACCCGCCATCCGATCGGCGGTATAGTACTGTCGGATCACGCCCCGGCACCATGCGCCCAGCGCCTTCCGTTTTTCGTCCGGCATATCAAACAGTGCGCCGATCTCCGCCGCCAGCCGCTCGTCCGTGAAATCCCCGCAGCCCCGGCAGCAGAAGTTGGTTTCCATGGCAGAGGTCAGCCTTGCTTCCTCGAAGATCCCGATAGCACCCTGGTTGCCAGCCACGATCACCGGCACCCCTGCCGCCATGGCTTCCAGCGCAGACCGGGACACGCCCACAAACACATCCGCCGCCGCACAGAACCGGTTGGTATCGGAACGGTTGCCGGTCATGGTGACGATCTTCCGCCCCGCCGCTTTATTGGAGGCATCCGCGATCTTCCGTATTGCCGCTTCTTCCGTCCCGCCCCCCACGATCAGGATATCCAGATCCGGGTATTTTTCCGCCAGAGTCGGTGCGATCCTTGCAATGGTATAGGCATAGGCGGCACGGTCGGCATCCAGACGGCTCATATACACCAGTCTGCGGCGGTCTTTCTCCAGTCCGAATTCTTCCAGAACGGGAGCATAGTCGGTGTCGGGAGAGAACTTTTCCATATCGATTCCGTTGATGGTGGTCTGGATCCGTTCTCTGGCGCAGCCGTATTCCGTCACCAGATAGTCCACAATGTCGTCACTGACGGACATGGTGCGTTCCCCCCACCGGGAGATCTTCCGCCACAGGGGATTCAGGGAGAAATTCAGGTGTGCCGTGGTCACAAACCGGAACAGGGGCACTTTTTTCCCCTCTCTGTACAGGGGGTGCTTCCGGTACCGGTCCCACAGCTGTCCGCAGATCCACGCCGGGATTCTGGCATGGGCATGGACAACATCATAATCCCCTTCGGGACAGCCTTCTCTTATACAGGCATCCAGCCCCGCAAAGGCTTTCCTTACAGCGGCAGGCGTTTTGGTATGCAGAGGCAGTGTGATATGACGCACCCCCTCCGCCGTCAGCATATCCGCATACACCCCGCCGTTGGAGACAAGGGTAATATGATGCCCTCTGTGATGCAGCGCACGGCACAGCTCCAGTATATGGGTCTCCGCCCCGCCTATATCCATCTGCATGGTTACCATCAGTATATTCATGTGCCTTCTCCTGTCGTTGGGGTTTTGTTGTGGTGTGATTTTGAAAAGGGGAAGAGGTATAAGCGGCTGCGCTTCGCTTTGTTTGGGTCATGTAGTTGAGCGACCAAACACCTTTGGAGAATACCCGGCTTCACCGAAGGCGAACACCGGTTTCACCGTAGGCGAATACCGGGTTTACCGCAGGTAACACCAACTCCCCGCTGTCCGATCTCTTAATCCCCCAACCGCACTCTGTAATTCTTATTTCTTAATTCTTATTTCTTAATTACTTTCTCCGTCCTCTTCCGCCAGCCTGCTTCCGGGAATCCTCATACTTCTTATCTCTTACATCTGATTTCTTACTTTTCCGCCCGTCCGGTTTCGCTTTCCCGTCATACTTCTTACTTCTTACCTCTGACTTCTTACTTTCCCCGCCGCCGCCGACCAGCTCCTGCAGCATCACCCTGCCCACATCGGAGCAGCGGTTCATGGCTTCGTAGATCATCCGGCGGTTTTCCGGTTTGCGCCACTGGAGCAGTGCTCTCTGCAGCTGCTTTTCCCGGTAGTCGGTTGCCGTGTAGACGGTATTTCCGGTAAAGGGGTCGATGCCGGTGTAGTACATCACTGTAGATGCCGTACCGGGGGTGGGATAGAAGTCCTGCACCTGCTCCGGGGTAAGACCGATCCGTTTGGTGTACAGTGCCAGCTCTGCCGCATCGTCCATGGTACTGCCGGGATGGGAGGACATGAGATAGGGTACCAGAAACTGCTTCAGTCCGAACTGTTCATTCAGTCTTTCATACTTTTCCCGGAACCGGTCGTAGGTCTGGATGGAGGGCTTGCCCATGTGGGAGAGCACGTTCAGCGCACAGTGTTCCGGCGCCACCTTCAGCTGCCCGCTGACATGATCCTTTACCAGTTTTTTGAAAAAGGCATCGTTCTTGTCCGCCAGCATATAGTCAAACCGGATCCCGGAGCGGATAAAGACCTTCTTCACCCCGGGCACAGCTTCCACCCGTTTCAGCAGTTCAATATACTCCGAGTGATCCGCCACCAGATTGGGGCAGGGTTTTGGGAACAGGCATCTTTTATTCGGGCAGACCCCGTCCTTCAGCTGTTTTTCGCAGGCAGGCTTCCGGAAGTTGGCGGTAGGCCCGCCGATGTCGTGGATGTATCCCTTGAAGTCGGGCAGGGTGGTCAGCAGCCTGGCCTCCTCCACCACTGACTCAATGCTCCGGCTTCTGACGGCCCGTCCCTGATGGAAGGCCAGGGCGCAGAAATTGCACCCGCCGAAGCAGCCCCGGTTATGGGTAATGGAAAAGCGCACTTCGGAGATGGCAGGCACGCCCCCGTCCGCTGCATACATGGGATGCCATGTGCGGGTGTAGGGCAGGTCATAGACCTTGTCCAGTTCCTCTCTTTCCAGAGGCGGCTGGGGCGGGTTGACCACCACCATCCGGTCGCCGTAGTATTCTACGATGGCTTTTCCGTGGATGGCATCGTTGTTATAATATTGTACCCGGAACGCATCGGCGTAAGCGGTTTTGTCCGTTTTCAGTGTATCGTAATCGTAACCGGGGTACAGCGGAGATTCTTCCCCCTCTGTTTCCGGCAGGCATTTATAGTTTCCGGCTACCGGGAAGGAGACTTCATCCCCGGTTTTCCCGATCCACGCCGTTCCCCGCACATCCCGTATTTTCTTCACGGGCACGCCCTTATTCAGCAGCTCCGCCAGTCTGATCACCGACCGTTCCCCCATGCCGTACATGAGGATATCGGCACGGCTGTCCATCAGCACCGACCGGCGCACCTTATTGTCCCAGTAATCGTAGTGGGCAAACCGTCTCAGGGAGGCTTCCAGACCGCCGATCAGGATGGGCA
>JAFZET010000035.1 GCA_017560565.1 Clostridia bacterium
ACTACCATCTGGGGATCGACCTTGCCTGTGCCGCCAATACCGCCATTTATGCATCCAACGCCGGTAAAGTACTGGAATCTGCGTACCATTACAGCTACGGTCACTATGTCCTGATCGACCACGGCGGCGGGAAGGCAACCCTGTATGCCCACATGAATGAAAGATGGGTTTCTGCAGGGGATAAGGTGACCAAGGGTCAGCAGATCGGGCTTGTGGGAACCACCGGCTCCTCCTCCGGGAACCATCTGCATTTTGAAGTCCGTGAAGGCGGTTCCGTGCAGAATCCCCGGAATTATATCAACCTGCCGTAATCTGCCCGTTTTGCGGGATTTTGCGGATGCGGTATGATATACTATCCAAAGTAAAGAAATCAGGAAAGAAATATGGCAAAGAAAATATCCATAGGCTCTGCGGTAGCGATAACGCTGCTGGGATGCCTGATTACCTTTCAGGGTACGTACATTGCCCTGTACAACCGGTATGAAAAAAAATATGCCGCAGATGCCATCACCGCCGTAACCGATTCCCTGTATGCAGGCAGCGGCGGAAACGAGCAGATGCAGGAAGACGCCAATGCGTTTCTGGACAAAGCCATGAACAAACTGGCGGAGGTGGATTATCTGTACCGGAACTACTATATCGGCGAAATGGATGATGAACAGCTTCTGGATATGGTGATCGCCGGGTATGTGGCGGGAACCGGAGACGAGTATGCCGCTTACTATAACGCAGAGGATTTTCAGATCTTCATGACCGATCTGGAAGGCGAAATGGCCGGTATCGGTATCAATGTCATCCAGAATACGGAATACAACGTGATCGAAGTCCTCAATGTCATGCCGGATTCTCCCGCACTGGAAGCCGGTGTACAGGTGGGGGATCTGATCATTTCCGTGGGAGAAGAAAAAGAGCCGGTGGAACTGTTGGGGTATTATGCCGCTGTGGCAAAGCTGCAGGGGGTAGCTGGTACGGAAGCTGTCTTTACCGTAGCCCGGGGAGAAGGGTATACGGAAACGGTGGATTTCCGGATCACCAGAGCCAAAATCACAGAGCAGACCGTTATGTACCACATATATGAACCGGATCCGTCCATTGGTGTCATCAAGATCACCGGTTTTGACCATAAGACGCCGGAACAGTTCGTGGCCGCTGTGGAAGATCTGACAGGTTCGAAGGGATGCGAAAAGCTGATCATTGACCTGCGGTACAACCCGGGCGGTGAGCTTTCCTCCATCGTAACGGTACTGGACTACCTGGTGCCCAAGGGACCTATCATCCGGATCTTTGACGCAGACGGCAACCAGGTGGACGAATACAATTCCGAAGCCACCGAACTGAATGTACCTATGGCTGTGCTGGTAAACGGCAGTACCGCCAGTGCCGCCGAGCTTTTCACCAGTGCTCTGCGGGATTACGACAAAGCAACCATCGTGGGTACCACCACATACGGGAAAGGCTGTATGCAGACCACAGTACCCCTTTCCGACGGCGGTGGTGTTTCCATTACCTACCGTATGTACAGCCCGCCCTTCTCTGACAACTACCACGGCGTTGGGATCGTTCCCGATGTGGTCGTGGAGCTGGACGAAGCACTGAAAAACAAGAATATCTACAAGATCACCGACTGGGAAGACAACCAGCTGGCAGCCGCAGCCGCCGTGTTCGGCAATTAAACAGGTTTATTAAAAATATAAAAATACGAGGTAAATGCAGTATGGATCAGTCCAAAAAGATCAAGTATACCAAAGACGGTTATCAGGCCATGGTGGATGAGCTTGCCTACCTGAAGAGTGTCAAGCTGGAAGAAGTGAAGATCAGCATCGCAGAAGCCCGTTCTTTCGGGGACCTCTCCGAAAACAGTGAATACGATGAAGCGAAGAACGAACAGGCAAAAGTCGTTTCCCGTATCGCCGAACTGGAAGGGCTGATCGAACACGCTCTGATCATCGACGAAACGGAAATGAAAGCCGATGTGATCAACCTGGGTTCCACCGTCAAGGTGCTTGACATGGAATTTGATGAAGAGCTGGAATACAGCCTGGTGGGTACCAATGAAGCGAATCCCATGCTGGGCCGTATCTCCGACAGAAGCCCCATCGGCAGTGCCATGATCGGCGCCACAGTGGGCGATATCATTACCGTTAATACACCCAACGGCGAACTGAAGCTGAAAGTGCTTGCCGTTTCCCGTACCAAGAACAATGCATAACCACAGTTGAGAAAGGCAGAAAAATATGGCAAACGAAAATGTAAATGCGGCTCCCCAGAATGCCGTGGCCGCAGAAAAGGAACTGAGCGAGATTCTGCAGATCCGCCGGGACAAGCTGAGCGCACTGCAGGAAGCCGGTGCAGACCCCTTCCAGATCACCAAGTACGATGTGACCCACCACGGTCAGGATATCAAGGACAACTATGACGAGCTGGAAGGCAAGGAAGTATCTGTTGCCGGTCGTATGATGTCCAAGAGAATCATGGGTAAGGCTTCCTTCTGTCACGTTCAGGATCTGTCCGGTACCCTGCAGGTATATGTAGCCAGAGACAGCCTGGGTGAAGAAGCCTATGCCGGTTTCAAAAAGTGGGACATCGGTGACATCATCGGCGTTGAGGGCTTCGTGTTCCGCACTCAGACAGGCGAGGTCTCTATCCACGCAAAAAAGATCACGCTTCTTGCAAAGTCGCTCCTTCCCCTCCCCGAAAAGTTCCACGGTCTGAAGGATCAGGAAACGCGCTATCGTCAAAGATACGTTGACCTCATCGTCAATCCGGAAGTAAAGGACACCTTTGTCAAGCGCTCGCAGATCTTGAAGGAGC
>JAFZET010000332.1 GCA_017560565.1 Clostridia bacterium
CAGACAGGTTGATCAGATAGTCCATGGTCCAGTCACCGGCAGTAACAACATCATACATATTGCCGATGCCGTACTCCACAGCCTTTTCCTTGTCATAGATCATGCAGTAGGTGGCGGAGATACTGGTCATGGCATAGTCACCGATGGCAAGGAAGGTCTTCCCGTTCAGGGTCAGATCGTCCACTGTGGAATCCGCCCACCAGGGCTTTTCAAAATTGACATGGGGAATATCGTACCAGTTCAGATACAGCCCCTTGACCACGTTGCCGCTGTTGGCTACGACGTGGAAGTTGATCAGATGGAAGTCATCGGCAATGCCGGACTGCACACATTTTTCCACATAGGCGGTGGTGTTCCGTACATCGCCTTCCACGGAGGTGGCGCCGATTTTTACATTGAACCGTTCTTCCACCCGCAGATTCATGTTGTAGGTTTCATCGTTGACGATCTCGCCGTCCAGCTCCTCAATGACCAGCGCATCTTCCTGTCCGCTGGCGCAGAGAGAAACGAAACTTGCACCGCCGTAATCCTTGTCCGGCAGATCATCGGGAATGGCAATACGGGCTTCCAGTGCAGTGGTTTCCTTTTCGGTTTCCGCAGCAGTGGTATCTGCCGCAGTGGTTTCGGATGCGGTATCTCCGCAGGCTGTGAAGGAAGAGAGCAGCAGAGCCGCCGCCAGCACTTCGGTCAGCCGTTTTTTCATGCAGTTCATAAGCAGCCTCAGTTTCATTAAGATGTATAGTCTTATTATAACACAGGGAAATGCCGGTGTAAAGAGAACGGAGGGCAGAAATAACAAGTCTTTTTTGAAAAAATGTGATCCAGTCACAGTAATGTTCATATTTTTATGGTATACTATGTCCAGAAAAAAGAAAGAAGGGATGACCATGAACCCAAAAGTGACACTGAACCCCGATCCGGAGGTTGTGAAAATGGTGAAAGAAGGACTGGCAGCCAAAGGCGGCTACTGCCCCTGCCGGCTGGAGAAAAGTGAAGACAACAAATGTATTTGCAAAGAGTTCCGGGAACAGATGGCAGATCCCGATTTTGAAGGCTTCTGCCACTGCCTGCTGTACTATAAAGCCAAAGGCTGAAAATGAAGTAAAAAAGGAGAATGAACATGGCTGAACTGAAAATCACGAAGGACAATTTTGATAAAGAAGTACTGGAATCCTCCATCCCCGTGCTGATCGATTTCTGGGCACCCTGGTGCGGTCCCTGCCGGATGCTGGCTCCCACCATTGAAGCCCTGGCAGAAGAGCTGGACGGCAAGGTGAAGGTGGGTAAGGTAAACGTAGACGATGACGGTGAACTGGCTGCAAAGTTCGGAATTGCCAGCATTCCCACGGTTGTGGTGATGAAAAACGGCAAAACCACTGCCAAATCTGTGGGTCTGGTACCCAAGGCAAAGCTGCTGGAGCTGCTTGATAAATAAAACCGAATACAGGACAGACGGTCGTATTCCGAAAGGGTACGACCGTTTTTCATGAGATGGCATATACTGTTGGAAACAGGATAAGGAGACGGAGCCATGCTTGTAACATTGTCGTATGACAGAGAAGCCGCCGTACAGTATGCCCTGCGATGGGCGTTTGGCAGGAATCCGCTGTTTGCCAATTTCACCGGTATCGGCGGAGACTGCACCAATTTTGTTTCTCAGTGTGTGTATGCCGGGGGATGTGTCATGAACTACACACCTACATTCGGCTGGTACTATATTTCCGTAAACGACCGTGCACCGGCATGGACCGGGGTGGAATACTTCTATAATTTCATGACCGGCAATGATGATGTGGGGCCCTTTGCCTCCGAAACGACAGCCGGAGGTCTGCTGCCCGGGGATGTGATCCAGCTGGGCAATGATATGGGGGATTTTTACCATACCCTGATCGTCACCGGTTTTTCTGCTGACGGGTATCTCATCTCCGCCCATTCCGATGATGCAAGAAACCGACCGCTGAATACCTATACCTATGCAAATATCCGTTTTCTCCATATCGAAGGGGTTCGCACCCGGGTTGCGGAAGATGTGTATGATACCTATCTGCGCCGCCCGGACTGTTTCCGGTACCTGCTCAGCGGCGGCGGGGAAACCATAGCCCCGGAAAGCCCTCCCACCGGTCAGAGACGCCCGCCGATGCTGTGAGTTCACAGTTTTGTTCCCCAGCCGTTTTGTTGTGGTGAATTTCGAATAGGTTTGCGATAGGTATTCGTTGACAGGCGTGTTTCTCCCGCAGTTTCCTCAGTTCAAAAGGTTCTCTGTTCGCGCGTTGTGGAAACATGGG
>JAFZET010000333.1 GCA_017560565.1 Clostridia bacterium
GACCGGCTGGAAGGCATTCTGTCTGACCGGAAATTCAAGGAACTGTCAGCTAAGTGTGAATCTGAGCAGGATGAAGCAGAAACACAGCTTGCGGAACTGAGGATCAAACTGACCCAGCAGGATGAAACGGTACAGGATGTACAGAATTTTATAAACTTGGCAGATACATACAGAGAGGTCACAGAACTGGATGCCGATTTACTGAACCATCTGGTGAGTAAGATCGTAGTCGGTGAACGGGTGAAGGACGGGGCGGATGTGGTGCAGAAGATTACGGTGCATTATAAGTTTATTGGTGCGCTGTAGAACTTCGCTATATACACCAGCGGGTCACTGGTTCGAGTCCAGCCACCCAGGTGTGGGTGAGGGGAGTGATAAGAAACCTCATGGAAAAGATATTGCACCTGTTTATTCTATGTGGCAGGCTGTGGAAGTGCTGTTTACCGGAGTGTAAGTGATCTCTCTTCAGATAAACAGACACAACCCCACAGTGTCATGATCTGTTTATATCCTGTTATGAAATTATCACTTTTCCAGTGCGGCGAGTGTCTTCTGGATGGCAGCTTCAATGGCACCTGTTTTGGATTGTACTGTGGAAACAAACGTGTTGGTACCCTTTGTAAGTACAGTCTTTGCCAGATCCATGGGATCGCCCCATGCGGAATCCAAAACAAAGGCAGGGTCAAAATGGATTTCCTCAAAAGCAAGCTGCATCATTTCCACAGAATCCTCATCTCTGACCCAGCGGCTTTCCAGATAGGAATCCACATACATGGAAACCACATCCACGTGGGAAAGGAAAGACATAGCATCCAGTACCAGACCCATATCTGCCGCTTCTGCGTCAAATACCTTGGAAATGCAGATTACGCTGGAAAAACCATCGGAAGTCTTGGAACGATAGCTTTCCTGGCTTTCGTCAATCTTCGGCAGGGGCAGCACGCCGTAATCCTGTTCCATTCCGGAATATGTAGGCATACCGGACGGGCTGCACTGCAGGAACAGGGAGTCACCGGAGAGGAATTTTTCTACGATAAAGCTCCAGCCGTTCTGCAGTCCGCTTGTGGCGTTATAATAAAAGAATGCATCCCGGTCGTTGAAAATATCGAACAGCCGGTCAAAATAGTTTACATTGGTTTCGTTCATCAGGGCGAATACGGGAATATCGTTTTCATCCTTGACAAAGAAATCCACACCGCCGGATACCATAATGTAGTTGATGATATCGATCCCACCGGTGAAGCCTCTGGTATCGTTCCAGTCCATGATGCCGTCCCCGTTGGAATCATAGGGGATCTGCTGGCACATTTCATAGAGCATATCACAGGTCCACTTTCCTTCTCTGACCGCATCATACGGCACTTCCATACCGTAATTCACGCACAGCTCCTTATTGATCAGAAGCATATCCGCTGTGGAGCGAGTCAGGTGGCAGAGATCAGACAGTACGCAGTACCGGTAATTGGCAAGCGTAAAGTTGTCATTGGCACTCTGGTTCCACCAGTCTTCCTCCAGCTGCAGATTCGGAATAGCATCCATATCCAGCAGATGACCGTTCATCAGCATAGTGGCTACATACTGGGTTCTGGCACTGATGATATCATACGTCCCGTCTCCGGAAACCACATTGTTGGCAACAATGGTCGTCACATTATTATCCTGCTCCAGCACATTCAACTTTACATCCAGCCGTTCTTCTACCTCCAGATTCCGGTTGTACACAGCATCATTGAACTTTTCACCGGTCAGTTCTTCCACTGCAATATCA
>JAFZET010000334.1 GCA_017560565.1 Clostridia bacterium
ATCCTGTGCGGCATGATCATCCTGCGGTGCTGCGCCAACAGTGACCGCACCACCATGACCGAGCTGCAGGTCACGCCCGAGCTGACGGAAGCCTGTCTGGACGGGGAGCTGGAAGTGTTGAAGCTGGAAGAAAACGCCTCCGAGATCGCACCGGACGGCTACTTTATTGCCTACGGTTTCCGGTATATCCCCGAAGCCGGACAGCTGCAGGTCACGGTGCGGTACAATGTGAGCAACTGGGAATATCTGGATCTGCCGGAGGGAACGGAATTCTCCTTCTTCCTGTGCCGGAATGAAGACGAAGCCACCCTGCGGGAACCGGATCTGATCGTGAAGGAAGCAAAATCCATCTATCGGTACGCCAAGCTGGTCTGGAACAATGTGGACATCGGCGAGGACAACTGGCAGATCTTCATGGACAGACAGGACGGCAAATACAGCATCGCCCCCCTGCGGTATACAGAACAGGAATACCGCCCGTACAAGCTCACCGGCGCAGAAAAGAAAGCACTGGGGCTTAGCAAGTGATCCCCCCATACAAGCAAAAGAAGACCTGCATCCCTATGGCAAGCTCCATGGGAATGCAGGTCTTTTTTATGTCAGTGTATCAGCCGTTCATCACATCTGCGATCTTCTGCAGGGTGGCATCGTCCCATTCGGGGCTGATGGCCACGTAAGCGGTGCGGGACAGGTAGTCCAGGGTATTGGGGCACATATCCATGGTGTAGTCCATCTGCAGACCTTCGTTTTCCTTCATCTTGAAGGGGTCCATGGCAGGATGGAATGCGCCGCGCTTTTCCATGATCTGGGTCCAGTTGGTATAAACGTGCTTGCCCGTATCGATCGGCACAGTCAGACCGATACCCTTTTCGGCGCACTTTGCCTGGTATGCACGGCATTCTTCAGCAGTGTCAAACCGGAGTGCCAGGGTGGTGCCGCAGTCGCCGTTGATGTCATTGGAGGGAGCCTGGGTGGCCTTGCCTTCGCCGCACACCAGAGCCGCCAGCTTGTCCCGGTTGCTTCTCAGATCGGACAGCAGCGTGGGCATCCGCTTCAGCTGTTCACGCAGGATCGCGCCGGTGATATCGGACACACGGAATTCCGTACCGCCGAACAGGGGCTCACTGATGCCGTCCAGCTGGCTGCCGAAGAAGGCAACGGCACTGGCGTCATGGTAGATCAGCGCACGTTCGTAAACGGTTCTGTCACGGGTGACCAGTGCGCCGCCTTCGCCTGCGGTGATGACTTTGAAATAGTTGAAGGAATAGGCACCGGCGTCACCGATGGTCCCCAGATACTGACCCTTGTACATACCGCCGTCCGCCTGGCAGGCGTCTTCCACGATCTTCAGACCGTGCTTGTCGGCGATTTCTTTCAGTGCGTCCATATTGGAGGGGAAGCCCTGGATATGGACAGGCATGATGACCTTGGTGGCGGGGGAGATCTTCTTTTCCACGTCAGCGGGATCCAGGGTCATGGTGCCGTCGATTTCGGCGATGACCGGGATAGCGCCCACAGCGGTCACTGCCAGTGCGGAGGCGATATAGGTATAGCCGGGCACGATGACTTCATCGCCGGGGCCTACGCCCAGACCGATCAGGGCAGAACTCAGACCGGCAAAGCCGGAGGTCATGGTCAGCACGTAGTCGGTACCGACAGTTTCTGCCCATTCCTTTTCAAAGGTCAGGACTTCGTGTCCGGCGCCGTTGATTTTGAAGAAGTCGCGGCTCATGAGGGTACGGGCGACGGCGTCTATTTCTTCTTGTCCGATTCTATACATAGGTTTTGTTCTCCTTTTTTGTGGTTTTTGGGGGTACAGCGGTTTATTGCAAACTTATCCCCTTTTATTGTTCTCTTTATTTTACCTACAGCAGGCTTCTTTTCCGGATACCATCATAGGGGGTGTCCTTCCGGACGGGGGTGATTTTTTAGTAAGAAGTTTTTGCTTTTTCTAAGCCTGGTAACTATTTCTTTTATTTCCCGTTCATAATTCTCAGATTCTCATCCAGCAGAACCTGGTCGGCGTTGTTTACCAGGGTATAGGCACCGCTGTAGAGGAAGCAGAGGATTTCATAGCCGCCGCGGACGATCTGGTCTTCGGTGGGGAGGTAGGCGTTGTAGCCGTTGGTGTTGGAGAGGCTCAGGGTGTACCGGGTGGGGGCGTGGTACCGGAGGCGGAGGGAAATTTCCGAGAAGATCTCAAAGGGGAACGGGATGAAGGAAACCTCACCCAGTGCGATGATGGTCTGGGGGATCCGGTAGTGGGTATCGTGTTCCGGGACACCGGCGTCGTATACGTCCTTGATGGCCTTATAGTGGGCGTATTCCAGTGCCTGGATATTGATCAGCTTTTCCGGTTCGCTGTAGGATGCCAGCTTGGCTTCCACCTGTTCCCGGGGCAGCAGAGGCTTGTAGGGAATGGCTACTTCGCCCTCAAAGATCCGCAGGGAGCCGGGGACATAGATGCCTCTTGCGTCATAGGCACGCTTGGCGTCCATGGCTGCCACGCCGCCCAGCTCTTCCACATGGAAGATATCGCCGGTGGTTCTGCCGTTGGTCAGTCTGGGACCTACATCCCCCTGAGAACCGTTCCAGTATGCGGTCAGCACGCCGGTTTCCTTTTCCAGCCGGTCGATCATGATCCCCGACCAGTCTCTGGAGATCTCACGGTTGCAGCCGGCGGCGGTGCCGTGACAGCCGTAATGGATCAGGTTCAGGATGCCCGCCTTGGTTTCGCTGTTCCGGATGGCAACACAGGTCATGAAGGGGTCATAGACGCCCCAGGGATTCTGTCCCAGACCGATGCTTCCGTCCAGATACTGCTGACGCCGGTTGATGCCCACTTTGGATTCCGTCACGCCTACCGCATATTCCGCAGGCTGCAGATTTGCCACAGCGTCCTGTACCACCTGCAGCATAGCCGGGAAGAGGATGCTGTCCACATAGTCTCTGTCTACGCCGCCCCAGCCTTCCATACCGGCCACATTGGGAGCGGAGTGGGTATGGGTGGCGGCAACCACGATCCGAGCGGCAGGGACGCCGCAGGCTTCGCTCATCTTTCCCCGGATCTCGTTTACCAGCTCGGTCTGGAAATCACCCACGGTTACGGTCAGCAGAATGGCAGTGTCCTCGCCCTGCTGCATGGCAAGCGCCGTAACGCTCAGATGGTCATGGATGGATGTACTTTCCTGATGGGGGTTGTAGCCGTACAGCAGAGTACCTACGGGAGGCGTAATGTCCGCACGGGCTGCACCTGCCTTGAAAATCTTGTCTGTCATAGTTTTATCTCCTGTATATGTATGGTATATCAGTCTTCTGCAATGCCGTATGCTTCCAGACACGCTGCACCGATCTCGTGGAGCAGAGCCGCAGCCCCACGCTTCACCCGCAGAGGAGGATACTGCAGAGAGCCGCTCCCACGGTTCTTCCGGTGCCGCAGGAAATTGTCGGATTCAAAGGTCAGCGGTCCCTTGTACCCTGCCTCCAGCAGCCCCCGCATCACTGCGTCCACGTCCAGTGTGCCAAAGAAGGGAGCGATGTGCTCATCTCCCGCACCGCTGTTGTCCTGGAAATGGACGGCGTGGAGATTCTTCCCCAGGGTCACCAGTTCTCTGTAAGGATCTGTTCCCCGCATATTGCCGTGACCCGTATCCCAGCAGGCACCCAGCAGGGGATGACCGGCAAAGGAGATGAAATCGTTCATGTCCTCCGCCGTCATGAAGAAGTAGTTGGTGCCCATGTTCCCCTCGGCACTGTTTTCGATGCAGACCCGCACGTTCCATTTTTCCATAGCCGGGTACAGGGCTTCGATAAAGGGGAGGTTATCCCTGAAATACTTTTCCGCATCCGCCGGATACTGACACCGGGGACCATAAGCGGTATGCACCACGATATTCGGGATCCCCAGACGTCCGCAGGCTTCAATGGAGCGGATGGTGGCCAGCATACCTGCGCTGTGGTATTCCGTATCGTTTTCGTCATGATAGGGGTTGTAGTTGGGGGAGTGAGCCTGCACAAAGGACATACCCAGAGCCGCAGCCGCTTCTCCCGCCGCTTCCACCTCTGCCAGCCAGCCCTCCGTCAGAAATACGGCGCCGGGTCTGTTGGCATCGTAGAAGCTGTAGTCCAGATAGCGGAAGCCTGTTCCTTCATACGCCCGTACCGCCTCTGCGGGGGAGGAGCACCAGGGATACATTTCCCCGATGGTTGTTGCAATTTTCATATTTTCCGCATCCTTCCGTTCCGCCTCAGCCCAGCTTTGCCCGGAGGAAAGCGGCACTCATTTCCGCACACCGGAAAGCGTCCAGCCCGTCAGAGGGATCATCCTGTTCCACACAGATCCACTCGGCTTTTCCGCAGCAGGGGAGAATGGCGTCCCAGTCCAGCACACCGGATCCCACCGGCTTGAAGCCCGCACGACCGCCGTCCTTCACACAGTCCTTCAGGTGGATCACAGGGGCGCGGTCAGCATACTTCGTCACGTACTCAGCCGCATCCACACCGCCGGAATAGAGCCAGCAGGTATCCAGTTCCGCCCCCAGCAGATCGCCCGGCAGAGCGTCATACAGGGCGTCCAGCTTTGTGGCGTCCCCGTAAAGAGCCAGGTCGAAGTCGTGGTTGTGGTAGAGTACCAGCATCCCACGGCGTGCCGCTTCTGCTGCATACCCACGGATCAGGGTGCAGGTGGCTTCAAAATCCGCACCGCCTGCCAGACGGTTTTCCGGCAGCCAGCCGATGGGCAGGTATTTCACCCCGGTCGCCGCCATTTCGTCCATGAGAGCGGTATCGCAGGCAAGAATATCGTCAATGTTGATATGTACGGAGAAAAATTCCAATCCGGCATCCCGGGTGATCTGTGCCAGTGCGGCAGGGGTCTTGCCCATCAGCCCGAACCATTCGATCCCGTCATACCCCATGGCTTTGGTTTTTGCCAGTGTATCGGCGATCTGCTCCGGCGCCAGTGCCTGACGCAGGGAATATATCTGCAAAGCAAGTTTCATAAAGCTGTCCCTCCGATTGTGAGATGTATACAGAAGCAGTATAGCACATTTTTCCGCTGTTCGCAAGAGGGCGGAACAAAAACACGGAAAAACCTGCGTAAAAATACAGCAAAACGCCAGTTGACACCCCTATGGAAAGGTGATATAATACTATATTATGGTATACTGCCCCAAAATGTAAGATTATAAAATAAAGGAGATAGAAACCGACATGAAGTGGACCTCCATGAACGATCTGAGAGAAAAATATCTCTCTTTCTTTGAATCCAAAGGGCATCTGAGACTGCCCTCCTACTCTCTGGTCCCCCAGGGAGACAAGTCCCTGCTGCTGATCAACTCCGGTATGGCACCCATGAAGAAGTTCTTCACCGGCGAAGTGATTCCCCCCCGCAACAGAGTAACCACCTGCCAGAAGTGCATCCGTACCCCCGACCTGGAACGGGTTGGTCACACTGCCCGTCACGGCACCTATTTTGAAATGCTGGGGAACTTCTCCTTCGGCGATTACTTCAAGCACGAAGCCATCGCATGGGCATGGGAATTCCTGACAAAGACGCTGGAAATTCCGGAAGATCTGCTGTACCCGTCCATTTACGAAGAAGACGACGAAACCTTCGACATCTGGGTAAAGGAAATCGGCGTACCCGCTGACCACATCAAGCGTCTGGGCAAGGCTGACAACTTCTGGGAACACGGCACCGGTCCCTGCGGTCCCTGCTCCGAAATCTACTTCGACCGCGGCATCAAGTACGGCTGCGGCTCTCCCGACTGCGGTCCCGGCTGTGACTGCGACCGCTTCATGGAGATCTGGAACAACGTATTCTCCCAGTTCAATAACGACGGCAACGGCAACTACACCGAGCTCGCTCAGAAGAATATCGACACAGGTATGGGACTTGAGCGTCTTGCCTGC
>JAFZET010000335.1 GCA_017560565.1 Clostridia bacterium
ACGGCGGTTCCGGCAGTACCCCCGTATATCTCAGCTCCACCGAAGACGGTACTCTGGAAGGGGATCCCGCCGCTACGGCTATGTCCGTGACCGTTCCCACCGCCCTGCCTATGGCTATGTCCCAGACCGGGGATGTTACCACTGCCGACAACTGCAAGATCATCAACAATTCCTATGGCGCTGTCCGTGTGAAGTCCGTCACCATCAACACCGCCAACGGCTGGAAGCTGACTGCTTTCGGTGACAAGGCTACTCTGGCTTCCGAAAAGGTGGACTCCAACAAGCTCGGTTTTGCTATGTCCATCGGCGGTGGTAAGCAGGTGACTACCGATGCTTCCAACGCTTCCACTCAGGCTCTGATTTCTGCACCCGTTGCAGGTTGCTATATGAGTGGTGTGGGCAACGCTTCCGGCAACACTGTGGCGGTTGTATATGACGCCATCGTTACCCCTCTGTCCAACGCTGTGACCGACGCCAATATCGCCAATGTGGTATTCGTGATCGAATGGGATACCGCAGCGTAAGGCATTTGAACTAAGAAAAAGCACCGTCCATGAAAAACGATGCTTTTGAATCTGTATTTGTCTGTTATCGTACCACGATACCGGAACTCTGTGGAAAGGTCGGATCGTTGCGGGTGAGTGTCAGCAGACGGCAGGCGGCTCCTTCGGGATGATTCCGTCCGGCTTCCCACGATTCGACTGTTTTTACAGAAACGCCCATATACTTGGCAAATAAAACCTGTGTAAGTCCTGTGCTTTTTCGGATTTCCCGAATTTCTCCCGGTGTGAACACATCAACGGGCGTAATGCTCAGCACCGTCTTTTTGGCTTTCAGTGTGCCTTTTTCATATTCGATTGCCTGTTCCAATCCGGCTTTGATATCATCAAATAATGCCATGTGTTCTCCTTTCAGACCTCATGTTCCTCCAGCTGTCTTTCCAGAATGGCAACCAGCTGTTTGAGTTCATTTCTTTCCGATGGTGTCAGATTGTCCTTTTCGTTTTTAGGATATGCAGTGATCAGAAAAATTTTCTCGTACACTTCAAAGTCAATGTAAATTACCCGGATACTGCCGCTTTTACCTCTGTGTTCAAATGCAAACCGCATTTTACGGATACCGCCGGTACCCTGCATGACGGAACCGATCTTGGGATCGGCAAGGATTTCTTCCTGCAGCCGCCGGAGATCTTTGTCATCCAAACCAAGATCTTTCCATTTTGCCCGGAACAACGGAAGTTCAATAAATGCACGGGTCATAAAATATCCTCACTCTCTTGATGTCCATGTACATTATACCCTATTAAATCGGGGTTGTCAATGGGATAGAGGATAAATCCAAAAATTAAATTTTCATCCAAAAAGGAGCTTTTTTCTATGACCAACCTCAGAACCAAACTCATCTCTCTCGCTCTCACCGCCTGTATGCTCTGCGCCGCTGCCATTTCCGTATCTGCCGCTGAAATCAGCCAGAGTGGCGGTTCCGGCAGTACCCCCGTCAACCTGACCACCACCAACGACGGTCTGGGCGGTGACGGCGGAGAAATCACGCCCACCAAGCTGAACGTCACCGTTCCTACTGCTCTGCCGCTGGCTATGTCCGATGACGGTACCGTGGTGACTGCCACCGACTGCAAGATCGTCAACAACTCCTACGGTGCTGTCCGTGTCAAGACCGTGACCATTTCTGCCGCTTCCGACTGGAATCTGACCGCCTTCGGTGACAAGACCACCCTGGCAGGGGAAAAGGTGGACTCCAACAAGCTGGGCTTTGCCATGTCCATCGGCGGCGGGCAGGAAGTATCCACCAAGACCAGTGCCGCTACCCAGCGTCTGATTGCAGCTCCCATGGCAGGCTGCTACATGACCGGTGTGGGCAATCCTGCCAGTAACTCCGTGGCTATTGAGTACGCCGCCATCGTAACTCCCATGTCCGGTACGGTAAACAACACCACCATTGCCAATGTGGTGTTCGTAATCGAATGGGATATGGTACACTGCGTCTGTTTCCCCTTGATGCCATAATAAAGCAATCAGACGGTTTTCAGGATTCAATTCCATGGAAGTCTGCAACATCAGCATCATTCTGTTATATAACCAGTCTGTTGTTTTCCAGTGTCCGTCCAGAAATCCTGTACCACCGGCCGCTGTACGCAGAATCAACAGTTTTCTGTCTGCTGCAAGTCTGCCGTCATTTATATATCTTTTTGCAAAAGATAATGAAAAATTCCCACGGACAGTATTGTTCTGAGCATATTCTCTGGCAATTTCAAAATAGAAATCTTCCGAAAAACGCCAGTCACCGGTAAGGTACCACACTCGATCGTTTGGCTGATATTCATTTTCAACATTTCCAAACGCGGTTCCATCGCTATTTGACTGTCCTGCTTGAATAATAATGTCATACTTCTCTTTACTGGAATCCTTAAGCAACATATTACATCCTCCTGATGTATGTAATACTAACGCTGTTAACCCATTGAAATTCTGGTTAACCAATAGGCTTCCAACAGTGCTATCGGTGCACAGGTTCTGTGTTTCTCATAATCCACAAAATCTGCCATTCTGCACAGTTGTTCCAGAGAAGCATTGCTGATCTTCCATCCTGGACAAGTGGTGGCAATGGTAATGCCCTCTCCCACAGTACGAAGCGGATAATAGGATTGATGCTCTCTGAAATCCGACGGTTCAGGAACAAAATATCCTATATCCCCCCAGACCCCGGCATAGCGGAATTTGGACTCACGCCATACAGTATAGGGAATTTCCAGCCACGCTTTTCCTTCCGGCGTCATCAGCTCTGCGGCTTTCTGTACAGCCAGTGCCTCATACGGTTCTGCCAGTTTTTCCATCATGTGAAGAAGCGTATTCCGCACCGTGGTATCTTCTTCCAGATCATGGACCATCCGCATGGAATACTGCATCTGCAGTGCTGCATATGTAGGTCCAGACAACGGAATATATTCCATGGATTTCTGTACTGCTTCGTCACGATACTGCAGATACATTTCCCGCCAGTGACTTTCTCCTGTGGTTTTCCATGTCAGAAGATAGAGCATAGGTAACCGCAGGGCTTCATGGGGATGGATATCTCCACACATTTTTCCGGCAACACCGATTCTTCCATCTTCTCTGAGGAAGTTCCAGTTGTTTTCCGGAATCACTTCTGCTTCAAACTTTTCTGCTATGGTAGTCAGGCACCAACGGATGTTTTCTTTCTGCGTATCATCGGCAAGCGGAGAAAAATACAAACGATATGCAGCATAAAACCAGTCCGTATACTGATCTCTGGAGGTATCGATATAATGGCTCTGACAGTCTATGGGAGACACACCGCGGGGCAGAAAGCCCTTCTGATGAGAAACTGAAGCATCCAGTATCAGTCCCTTACAGATCTTCGCAGCATACTCCCGCATGGATTCATCTCCTGTCACTTCGTACCGTGCAACCACTGCATCCATCATGAGTCCCGCATTGAGCATGCAATCCTCCATACCGGTGCCATATCCTGCCGGATTGGGAATCAGCAAATTGATCATTTCCGGTTCCGGCAGGTATTCTGATGCTTTGACAGCGTCTCCGGCAAGATGGTTGTAAAACATTCCGGTGCGTTCGTCATAGAGATGATTCCATATATAATTCCACACATTTTGCAAACACTTTTCCATAATTCACAGTTCCGCCCAATACTCGGCGATAGCCTGCACACATTTCTTGGGCTGGCGATCCCTGGTAAACACACCATACGGACTGATATTGGAACCGAAGAACACGCTGCCATCTTCTGACACTTCCCACTCATGATCCGTGAAGTGCCAGATTGCGTATCCGGCAATCTTATCTTCCATAGCCCGCATAT
>JAFZET010000336.1 GCA_017560565.1 Clostridia bacterium
GGCTGGGATACCGACCAGTTCCCCACCAATGTGTACGACACCACCCTGTGTATGCTGGAAGTGCTGAAAGCAGGCGGCTTCACAAACGGCGGTCTGAACTTTGACGCAAAGGCACGCCGTGGCTCCAACACCTGGGAAGACATTGCCATCTCCTACATCGCCGGTATGGACGCTTATGCGCTGGGACTGAGAAAAGCTGCTGAAATCATTGAAGACGGCACCATCGACAAGTTTGTGGCGGATCGTTATGCAAGCTACAACGAAGGCATCGGCAAAAAGATCGCTGCCAGAACCGCAACCATCGAAGAACTGGAAGCTTATGCGCTGGAAATGGGTGATGTAAAGACCAACACCTCCGGCAGACAGGAATATCTGGAAAACGTAATGAACGGGATTCTGTTCTGATCTGCATTGTCCTGTATTTCGCTGACATACAAGTAAAAAATGAGTGATGCCCGGCTTTATCGGCTGACATCACTCATTTTCATTTGTTGTTTCAGTTGCCCGTTACGGCATTTACCAGGGTATCGATGGCAGTCTGCGCCGGACCCTTCTTGGATTCCAGCGTGGACATCAGCTTGTCGGGACCGTTGATCGCCACCCAGCCGGGTACATTGAATACATCGCCCAGCAGATACATATTCCCCAGATCAAAGATACGGGATGCAAAGATCATATCCAGCATGGCGGCGGATTCTTCATCACGGACAGCCTTGCCCTGCAGGGTGATATCATAATAAGCAGGGGTCAGGGTGTAGAGGGATTCCGCAGACAGCGCTTCGATGATGATACCGGTACGTTCCGGCTCGGAAGCGGTCAGCGGTACGGAAATGAGAGAAGTACACCACATACTTACCGGGCTGTAATATTCCGCCTGTGCTTCGTCATACTTAGGCATGGGCAGAACCCCGAAGTCTGCTTCCATATCACGGAACAGAGTCACACGGTTCATACCGGCGCAGGAGAACAGAACACGACCTTCGGAGAAGGCTTTGTCCATACAGTCGCCCCATACATCGGTATACTGACTCCGCAGACTGCCGTAGTCAACATTCAGACACAGATCGAAGTTCCCGTTGATGGCATTCCCCTTCTGGAAAGCGTCCACATACTTTTCCGTACCGGCTACCAGAACGGGGATATCGCTTTCATCCTTCTCGAAATTGGTAACACCCGCACCCATCATATAAAACATGGAGTTTGTGGCTTCTCCGGAGGCACCCCACTGGTCAAACTCGTTATGGATACCGTCACCGTTCAGGTCAATGGATGCATTTTCCGCATACGAATGCATGACATCCAGCGTCCATTTTCCCTCTTTCACCAGTTCATACAGATCCGGCAGCTGCAGATCCGCAGCCAGATTCTTATTGAACTGGATACACCAGGTGGCGTTGTTGTCCATAATGGTCAGTTCCCCGGAAGTCACCATCAGCTTGCCTGCGATAGACAGCGTAGCATTGGCATTCTGGTCGTACCAGGGCTTGCTCAGATCCATGTAGGGAATGGACTGCAGATCCATCAGATACCCGGCTGTGATCAGCGGTGTGGTATCGCTTCCGTTCAGGATCAGATCGTATGCGTCTTCACCGGCCTGAATGGCATTTTTGGCAAAGGGCGTACAGTTGGCTTCCGTTCCCCAAAGTTCCTCAATACTGAAATTATAGGTTTCGGTCACAACGGCGTTCCGGTTGAATACAGCATCGTTGATCGGTTCCCCGGTCAGTTCTTCCGCATACACATCCTTGGAGCACCAATGGGCATTGAACTGTCCCTTGGTCAGTACATGGAATGTATGACCGTTAAAGTCCCGCTGGGGCAGATTTGTGGGAATCCGTTCTTCGGTTTCTGCGGCATTGTTTTCTTCACCGACTGCAGTACTGTCAGCGGTGGTTTCTCCGGTATCCTTTTCAGAGCAGGCAGTCATCGTGCTCAGCATCAGTGCTGCCAGAAGAAGGGCGAGAATGCGATTTTTCATATAGGTATCTCCGTTCTGCGGTATTTATAATACAGAATTATACCACCCTTCCCGCAATTTGTCAATCCATTCCAAAAGAAACTGCAGAATGCGGCTCCTGCGTCTGCCGCAAATGATTGACAGAAAAGCCGTTTTTTGATATACTATATCCATACTGTCATATCGGAGGTAACAGAGAACCATTATGATCAAGCTTTTCAAAATGTACGAAGAAATAGAGGAAGCCAGAGCGTATTTTCTGGAAGCCACAAAGCCTTTTGTCTACACTGCAGAAGACGGCACCGTACTGCCCTACCGGCTGTTCGTTCCGGAGCATTACGATGCCCATAAAAAATATCCTCTGGTGATCCTTCTCCATGGCGCAGGGATGCGCGGAAACGACAACCGCCTGCAGCTGTACCATGACCAGAGGGAAAACCAGATGCTGTTTGCCTATCAGCATTACGAAAACTTCATTTTTGCCGTTCCCCAGTGTCCGGAAGGGGTCATGTGGAGCAGCTTTATGGAGGAAATCTGGCCGGTGGTACCCGAGGTTCTGCCTGCCCACAAAAACTGCCCGGAAAACCGGATCGCAAAAGCGGTATACGGGCTGACCATGGCACTTGCCGATCAGTTCAGCGTGGATAAAGACCGTCTGTATGTGACGGGAACCTCCATGGGCGGTGCCGGTGTATATGAAATGCTGTACCGCTATCCCGATGTCTATGCAGCAGGACTGGCCGGCTGTGCAGTATCGGATCCGGAAGATGCGGCAATCCTGCGTCAGACCCCTCTGTACATACTCCACGGAGATATGGATGAGGCGATCTCTGTGAACTACAGCCGTCAGCTGACCGCTGCGCTGGGTGAAGTAGGCGCCGAATTTGTCTATGTCGAATGCCCCGGCATGGGTCACGATTTTGCCAACGGTGAAGACGGTGAAGCCCTGTTCGGTGACGGTATGCGCTGGATCTTCCGCCACAGACGGATGGGATAAACAGAAAAGCAGTGTGTTTCCCAACAGAAACCCTGCAGATTCTGTTCTGCATCCGCAGCGGCGACAGATCTGCTGATACCTGAACAAACACGGATACATTTGCAAAAGAACGAACGGAGGTATTCTCATGGAAAACAAACCCGGCTGTCTCGAACAGCTCCGCCAGCCGCTTACCGATCCATCTGCTGCAGCCATTTTTTATCTGGGGCAGGAAAGCATTGTTCTGTCCACCTCTGCTGTGACCCTTGCTATAGATCCCTATCTTTCCGATTATGTGGATCAGAAAGCCAGCGGTCCTGTACCATGGAAACGGAATTATCCCGCTCCCGTGACCGCAGAAGAGCTGGCTCCCTGTCTGCAGTATGTTTTCTGCACCCACGATCATTGTGACCACACCGATCCCTGGACCATCCCTCTTCTGGCAGAACACAATCCGAATCTCGTTTTCTTTGCCTCCCGTGCCTTTTCCGACAGACTGCTCCGGCTGGGCGTTTCCGCTGACCGGATCGTGCCGGTAGATGCGGGAAAAGTATATGAATATTCCGGTTTCTCCTTTGTGGGGATTCCGGCGGCACACGAACAGCTCCATCTGACAGACAAAGGCTATGCGGAGATGAGCTTCCGATTCACTTTGCACACCGCAGGCGGCGACACCGTATTCTTCCACGGCGGCGACTGCTGTCTGTACGATGGGATGAAAGAAGCCATCGGCTCTGCAGATGTTATGATGCTGCCGGTAAACGGACGGGACTATTACAAGCTCCGGGACAATGTGATCGGCAATATGACTGCCAGGGAGGCTGTGCTGTTGTCCGAAGAAATCGGTGCGGATATGCTGATCCCGCTCCATTACGATCTGTATCCGAACAACGGACTGCCTGCCACGGATTTTGTCAATGCCGTGCTGACGACCTTGCTGAAATTCCATCTGTTCCGTCCCGGTGAGCGTATGATTTACAAAAAATAGCACGCTTCACTTTCTGTCATACGTGCATTGCCTGAATATGCGAAAAGACCTCCCATGACAATCGTCACAGGAGGTCTTTGCTGTTATGTTGTTATGTATGGTCTGTCAATCAGCCAACAACGGTTACGCTGGTGATGTGGGGGTTAGCACCCTGGTACCAGTACAGGAAACCTTCAACATCTACAACAGCACCGGGAGTCAGTGCGCCAACAGCGGTATAAACTTCGGTGTCGGGACCGGTCAGGTAAACTTCTACGCAGAAGCTGTAGGAAACGCCGTCCAGAGACAGGGTAACATAAATGTCGTCACCGGGTTCACCGTTCTTGTATTCAACGGCTTCCACAGTCATACCCTTGAAGGAAACCAGCTTGTTCTGATGCTTGATCAGTTCGGCTTCGTTAGCCAGCAGAGCGGTAACATCGGTGGGTTCTGCAATCCAGGTGCCTTCGCCGATTTCAAAGGTAGGATCCATTACTTCCACTTCACCTTCCCATGCGCCCTTGTAACCGGTAACCTTGATCTTGGTACCAACGGTCAGCTTTTCATAATCTTCGGCAGAGCAAGCCATTTCATAAATGAAATAACCTCCATCGGGATCCTGTGCATATACAGTAGCCTTGTCTTCCCACCAGGACTGCTTGCCCTGTACGTATGCTTCGATCACAACTTCGGAATCCAGTGCAGCTGCATCGTATTCAGCGTAGGTCATAACGCCTTCGCTCTTGGCAGCGGGATCAGAACCGCCGCAGGAAGTCAGTGCAAACACAAAAGTCAGTGTCAGCAGAATTGCCAAAAACTTTTTCATTTTTTGTTCTCCTTTAATAAAGATATAATGGGGTAACACAAGTTAATTATACACCAAATCCGGCTAAAGTCAAGCCCTGCGGCTTATTTTCCGGATTTTTTTATGTATTCTTTGAGCAGATACAGCAGAATCAGACACCATACACCGCCGATGCAAGCCAGTAATACGACAGAAGCCGTGGGGAGTGCTCCCAGTTCCTGTTTTCCGCCGTTCACCGCACCGCTCTGATCCAGCCGGTACAGGGAAAGAATATCCTCCTGCAGTTTTTCCATATACGCTTCGTCCACCGTCTGACCGCGCCGCACGGATTTGTTCACGTTTTCGATCAGTGCACCGGCGGCATCCCGGAGAGATGCGGAACCGTTGAACACTGGCGTCACAAAGGTATCGTCAATATGAGAAAGGAGCAGGTTGGTGGCATCCATTTTTATCTGGTAATACAGCTCATTGTCTTCCCCGGCTCTGGACAGGTAGTCCTGATAGACCTCCGACTGCTGTGCCTTCAGCGTTACGGGAACATACCCTTCCGTCTGGGCATACGCAATCTGCACATCGTTTGTCAGCAGATACTGAGTGAACAGCCAGGAAGCCAGCACCTCCTGGGGATCTTCCTTATTGAATATACAGACCGAAGGTCCCTGGGAGATCATCACGGGATTTTCCGGATCAAACTGAGGAATTTCCATGACAACGGTTTCAAATTCCACCAGATTCTCTTCACTGATATCGATAAGCGGCGCATCGGATCCCATCCAAGTGGCGCCGGCTGTGGAATCTATACCGAATATGCACTGCCCCGCATTCAGGAAATTGGCCGGATAGCCGGACAGCTTGAACGTAGAGAAAGCGCCCTTTTCCACGTGCTCTGCAATCTCCCAAAGCAGTTCTTCCGTGGTATCGTTGAACAGCAGAATTTCGCCTTCTGCTGTAGAATACCCGGCACTCTTCTGCCGCAGCATCTGGATCATCATATTGTCAGTAGACTTATAGATGAAAGGAATCATGACCTTCTGTCCGTTGACCAGATATGTCCCGTCCGCATCCTTTGCTGCTGCCGCATCGGAAACCTCCCAGATAAACTCCCATGTCAGCTTTTCGGGCAGGGTGAACCCAAGCTTTTCCACATAGGTTTTGTTCACATAGCAGGCTTCGGTGGAACGCATATACGGAAGCGCATAATATGCACCGCCGAAAGAACATTCCTCCAGAAACTTCGGAACGATTTCGTCTTCGGCAGGTCCGTCAAAGAGGAGTGCACTGCCCCCCAGACCGTATTCGCTGTGTGCCATCAGATCGTTCAGCGGCACCATCACATTGGCACCTGTCATGTAGGTAGCAATATGGTCGGGATAGGTGATACACACATTGGGCGTGGTCTGGGTGGAAATATTGGTGATGACATCGTTGTAAATCCTGCCGTAGTCCGTATACAGCCGCAGGTTCACGGTAATGTTGGGATACAGCTTCTGGAATTCCTCGATGGTTCGGTTGTAGATCTCCACCTGGGTCATGTTGGTATCGTTTTTCGCCCAGAAAGTGATTTCGTACTGTCTGTCGGTATCAAAGCTCTCCGGCATCACAAAGGGATCCAGCGATCTGGCACCGTGACAGGCGGTGAACATAGGTATGAGAAGGATACAGATGACAAGAACCGATATAAATTTCTTCATCCTTTTGTACCTCCTCTGGCAACGCCTTCCATGATCTTGTTCCGGAAGACCAGAAACAGCACCACAAGGGGCACGGAAATCACCACAACCGCCGCCATCATGGCAGGAATGTTTTCTCGGCCGAAGCCGTTTTCACGGATCTCCTGAATCCCGCCGGACACCAGATAATACGCCGGATCGTCCGTAACCAGCCGGGGCCACACATAGGAGTTCCAGCATTCGATGATCTTCAGAATGGTAATGGTCACAAGGGTAGGTCGGCAGATGGGGAGCATGACCTTCCACAGGTATTTCCAGTCGGATGTTCCGTCCACCTTGGCGGCGTAGTACAGTTCATTGGGAATCTGGGCAAAGTTTTCTTTCAGCAGGTAAATATAGAACACAGACGCCACCGAAGGCAGGATCAGCCCCATAAAGCTGTTGCGCAGATCCAGATCCGTGATGGTGGTGTAGTTAGTGATGATAACCAGCTCATTGGGAATCATCATCAGGGAAAGGAACAGGGTAAACACCAGATCCCGCCCACGGAACTGCAGCCGGGCAAAGGCAAAGGCAGCCGGAATGATCACCGCCAGCATAATGGCAGTGGTTGCCAGGGTAAAGATCACGGTGTTGAAGAAATACTTCGCCAGGGGAACGGCGGTAAATGCGTCCGCATAGTTCTGCAGGGTAGGCGTCAGAGTGAAAAATTTCGGGATATACTCACTGTTGTAGGAACCGTAGCTTTTTACCGAGGTCAGGAGCATCCAGTAGAACGGAAACAGCACCATCACGCCCCACAGCCCCAGAAAAGCGTACACCACGGTGCTCAGTACGGTCTTCCGGGTTCTGGCGGATTTTTCGATTTTATCATAGGATGTATTCATATCAGATCCGCCTTTCTCAGTAGTGGGTATGCTTTTTGCTTACCAGCAGATTGATGCAGGTAATGGTCAGTACGATCACAAACAGTACAATAGCCGCCGCAGAAGCGTAGGACGGATACCCGCCGCTTGCACCGTAGAGCATATCGTAAACATACCCTACGATGGTATTCATTTCCGCAGCATTCAGGTTGGTACCAAAGAGCGCAACCGCATCGCTGTAAGCCTTGAACGCCCCGATGAACCCTGTGATGATCAGGTAGAACAGCATGGGAGAGATCATGGGCAGGGTGATCTTGGTGAAGATGCGCCAGCGGGGCGTACCGTCGATCCGTGCGGCGTTATAATAGTCCTGCTTCACGGATGCCAGCGCACTGGTCAGGATCAGGATCTTGAAGGGCATGACCACCCAAATCGTATAGAAGCACAGCACAAACATCTTTGCCCAGTACGGACCGTCAATGAAATCGATGGGTCCTGCTCCGAAGAGACCGATAATCAGATTGGCCAGCCCGTCGGAGTAGGCAGTCTTCTTGAACAGAATCATGAACACCAGCCCCACGGCAAGGGTATTGGTGACATACGGCAGAAAAAATACCGTCTGGAACAGATGCCGCAGCTTCTGAATGGAACTCAGCGCTACGGAGATCAGCAGGGCAATGCCGGTGGAAAGCGGTACAGTGACCACCACCAGAATGAATGTATTCTTCACCGCCTGCAGAAAATAGGGATCTCTGAGAATATAGCCGTAGTTGTATGTCCCCACGCCCATATAGGTCTGGGAGGCAAAATTGTAACCTTCTTCAAAGGAATAGATGAATACATCGATCAGCGGATATACCATGAATGCGCCCAGGAACAGGATCGCAGGCATCAGGTACAGCCAGCCTTTTCTGCTTTGATTATCCATACAATCCTCCTCACTGTACATCAAAGGGGATCCGTGCTTCCGTCACCCGGTCAAACAGGAAGACCTTGGACGGCTTCAGAGCAAAGCGCACCGTTTCGGAAGAAGTATCCACCCGGTTTTCCGCACTGATGATGGAACGGTTGGCTTCTGCCGGAGAATCCGGATGGCTGGAAACCACGCTGATATCCCGTCCCATGACCTCCACACGGTTCAGGCGGCAGGTGAGAGGACCGTTTTCGTCCAGTATATACCCTTCCGGACGGATACCAACGGTCACATCCCCGTCCGGCGCACCGGGTACACTCAGTACCTCTTCCGTACCGATGTACAGTCTGCCGTCTTTGACACGCCCTGCATACACACTGATGGGCGGCGTGCCCAGGAATTTTGCCACAAACAGATTTACCGGATTGTCATAGACCTCCTGGGGAGCACCGATCTGCTGCAGTACACCCGCCTTCATGACCACGATCATATCGGAAATGCTCATGGCTTCATCCTGGTCATGGGTAACAAACACGGTGGTAATCCCGGTTTCCTGCTGGATACGGCGAATTTCTTCTCTGGTCTGGAGCCGCAGTCTGGCGTCCAGATTGGACAGCGGTTCGTCCAGCAGCAGTACCTGGGGCATTTTCACCAGCGCTCTGGCAATGGCTACCCGCTGCTGCTGCCCGCCGGACAGCTCACTGGGTTTTCTGTCCATGAGCCCGTCAATCTGCACCAGAGCGCCGATCTCGTCCGCTTTGGCATACATCTGCTCTTTGGTCATTTTATCCTTCCCTCTCAGGTTTTCCAGAGGGAAAATAATATTCTGCCGGACAGTCAGGTGAGGATACAGGGCATAATTCTGGAATACCAGTCCCACCCCTCTGTTTTCCGGCGGGAGTCCGGTCACATCGTCATCGCCGAAGAAAATTTTCCCCTCAGTAGGCTTCTGCAGACCGCAGATCAGATTCAGTGCGGTGCTTTTTCCGCAGCCGGAGGGACCCAGCAGACCGATCAATTTCCCATCGGGGATCTCAAAGGTAAAATGATCCACAGCCACCACTTCCGTAGGGTCTTTCTTATTGAGGCTGGGGAATTTTTTGGTCAGATTCTCGAGATATACTTTCATGTTTCAC